>JBGASI010000135.1:0-9676 GCA_044229815.1 Vicinamibacteria bacterium
GGCACTCGACCACGAGCAGGTCGACCGGCCGCCCGCCCTGGACCTGCAGCACGAGCGCCCCGCCCTGGAACTTGACGGTCGCCGCCAGCAGCGCGCTGGCCGCCGTCAGCTCCCCGAGCACCACGCGCAGCGGCTCCGGGTACTCGCGCCGGCGCCGGACCTCGCGCCAGCTCTCGTCGAGCCGCACCAGCTCGCCGCGCACGCGGGCCTGCTCGAACACGAAGCGCTGCAGGCGGTCGCTCACCCGGTCAGTTTACGCCGGAGGGCGCCCCGCCGCGGGGTCAGGCGAGGCGGTAGAGCGCGACCTGCAGGTAGCGGTCCTCGGGTTGGACCGGCAGGGTCGGGTGGTCGGCCGGCAGGCCGGCCTCCTCGACCAGCGTGGCGGCGCGGCCGGCCGCGTCGAAGCCGTGCGCCGCAAGCTCGCGCAGGACGCTCGTGCGCGCGTTGCAGGCGAGCCAGAGGAGGCCGTCCGCGGGCACGACGCCGCAGGCCTTCGCGACGAGCGCCGGGTAGTCGCGGTCGATCGCGAAGCCGGCGCCGCGGGCGGCGGAGAAGGCCGGCGGGTCGAGCAGCACGAGGTCGAAGCGCCGACCCTCGCGCGCGGCGTCGTCGAGCGCCCGTCCCGTGTCCTTCACCTCGAAGCGGTAGCGGCCGTCACGCGGGTCGAGGCCGTTGAGGCGGAAGTTGTCGCGTGCCCAGCGCTGGACGCCGCCGGAGAGGTCGACGCTCGTCACCCGCGTCGCGCCGCCCCGCGCCGCGGCGACCGACAGCGCGCCCGTGTACGAGAAGCCGTTCCAGACCGCGCGCCCCCGGGCGTGGCGCGCGAGCGCCAGCCGCTGTTCGCGCATGTCGGTGAACAGGCCCACGTTGAGGCCGCCGAGCAGGTGGACCTCGAAGCGCAGCTCGCCCTCGCCGACGACCAGCCGCTCGGGCGGCGGCGCGCCGTGGCCTTCCTGGGCGAGCTCGCCGCGGGCGGCGGCGCCGCGGCCGCGCCGCTTGATCACGACGCCCTGCAGATCGGCGCCCCCGATCAGCACGTCGGCGAGACCCCGCGCGCAAGGCACGAGCGCGCGGCCGTAGGCGTGCAGGACCGCCCAGCCACCGTAGACGTCGGCCACCAGGCCGGGCAGGCCGTCGGCGGCCCCGTTCAGCAGGCGGAAGGCCGAGCCGCGCGACACCAGGCCGAGCGCGCGCCGCTTCTCGAGCGCCGCCTCGACCCGCGTCGCGAAGAAAGAGGCGTCGAGCGCGTCGAACGGCTCGCCCGGGCCGGCCATCACCCGCAGGCGCGCGTTCTCGGGGTCGGCCACGGCGAGCCCGAGGGCCTGGCCCTCCGGGCCCGCGAGCCGCAGCACGCGCCCGGCGGCGGGCGCCCCGGCCGGGCCAGCGCCGGGAAGGGCGACGTCGCGGCCCCCGGCTTCGACGAACGTCGCGGCTGCCGGCGGCAGGACGACGTCGTGGTCGCTCAGCTGCGTCGCTCCGGGCCCCAGGTCACTCCGCCTCCGGGCCGGGTGGCGCGCTGGCCATGCCCGCCAGGGCCGCGCTCACGCTCGCCGCGAGATCCGCCGTGCCGAAGGGCTTCTCGAGCAGGGGGCTGCCCGCAGGCAAGGTCTGCCGCACGCGCTCGTCCGCGTAGCCCGACATGAAGAGGACTCGCAGCCCGGGCCGGCTGCGCCGCAGCCGCTCGGCGAGCACGACGCCGCTCATGCCGGGCATCACGATGTCGGTGACGAGGAGGTCCGGCTCCATGCGCTCCTCCTCGACGGCGATCAGCGCCTCGCCCCCGTTCGCGGCGAGGCGGACGCGGTAGCCGAGGGTCTCGAGGGCCTCTCTCAGCATGTCCCGCATCGCGCGCTCGTCCTCGACGACGAGCAGCCACTCGTCGTGCCCCGGCTGGGGGCTGACGTCGACGGGGCGGACGGTCGCGCCGACCGCCTCGGCGGTCTGCGGGAGGAACACCTCGAACCTCGAGCCCCGGCCCGGCTCGCTCTCGACCCGGACGCACCCGCCGGACTGGGTGGCGATGCCGTAGACCGTGGAGAGCCCGAGTCCCGTGCCCCGGCCCTTCTCCTTCGTGGTGAAGAACGGCTCGAAGATGCGCTCCCTCGTCTGCGCGTCCATGCCCGTCCCGGAGTCGCTGACCCTGAGCACGACGTATTCGCCCGGCGGAAGGCTGAGGCCCTCGGCCTTGTCCGTCGCCGAGAGGGTGACGTTGGCGGTCTCGATCAGGAGCTGCCCGCCTTGCGGCATGGCGTCGCGCGCGTTGACCGACAGGTTGACGACCACCTGCTCGATCTGCCCCGGGTCGGCGCGGGTCGGCCGCAGGTCGGCCGCCAGCCGAGTGTCGAGATCGATGTCCTCCCCGATGAGCCGCACCAGCATGCCCTGGAGGTTCAGGACCGTCGCGTTGAGGTCGAGGACCTCCGGGTGCAGCGGCTGCTTGCGGCTGAAGGCGAGGAGCTGGCGGGTCAGGGCGGCGGCCTTGTCGCTGCTCTCCTGGACCTGGCGGACGTGGCGGGAGAGCGGGTCGTCCTCGCGCAGGCTGCGCAGCATTCTTTCGCAGTGGCCCTGGATCACGCACAGCAGGTTGTTGAAATCGTGGGCCACGCCGCCCGCGAGCTGCCCGATCGCCTCCATCTTCTGGGACTGGCGCAGCTGCGACTCCATCTCGACGAACGCGGTCATGTCGCGGAAGACGCCGAGCAGATAGCGGGCGCCTCCGAGCTCGATCGGAACCGCGTTCACCTCCGCCATGAGCGTCTCGCCGTCCTTGCGTCTCAACAGCGTGCCCGGCGACAGGCTGCGCTCTCCGGCGGCGTGGCGCCGGAAGTTCTCGAGCACCGTCGGCCAGCTCTCCGGCGGGTGGATGTCCCGCGGGCCCAGCCGCAGTAGCTCCTCGTCGCTGTAGCCGAGCATCGCGCAGATCGCGGGGTTGGCCATGACGAACCGGCTCGCGTCGATCGCGGCCAGCAGGATGCCGTCGCTGACCCCCTCGAACACGGCGCGGAACCGCTCGCGGCTCTCGTGAAGGGCCCGCTCGGCGCGCTTGCGCTCGGTGATGTCGAGGGCCATCGAGAGCATGCAGGACCGGCCCGCGACGTCGATCGGCTCCGCGGACATGAGCAGGTCGCGGATCTCGCCGGAGCGCCGCCGCAGCTGCATCTCGCCCGAGCCGAGCGCCTTCCCGGAGCGCGCGTGCTCCAGCAGCTGGGCGCGCTGTCTCGGGTCCACCCACAGCCCGAGCGCCTCCGTGGTCTGGCCGACGGCCTCGTCGGCCGCAAAGCCGGTCAGGCGGACCCAGGCCTCGTTGACGTCGAGGATATGGCCGTCCTCGAGAAGCGTGATCGCCGTGCTCAGCGGGCTGGAGCGGAAGGTGGTGGCGAAGCGCGCCTCGCTCTCCCGGAGCGCGGACTCGGCCAGCACGCGACTCACGGCCACCGTGCCGACCCTGGCGAAGGCCGAGCGCAGCTCCTCGCTCGGGGGCGGGGCGCCGCGGCGCATCGCCATCGTGCAGGTGGCGAGCGGGCCGCGCTCGTCCGCGAAGGCGATGGCGTGGAGCTCGCCCAGGTCGAGGGCGTGCCGGATCGCTTCGCTCGCGGCCTCGGGGATCGCGCCGAAGCACACCTCGCGCAGACTGGTGAAGGAAGCCACGAAGTCGCGAGCCAGGAGGGCGACGGTCTGCGGGTCGAGCGGCATGCGCAGGCCGATCACCTGCCCGCCGAGCAGGCCCTCGAGGTCGGCCAGGCCCAGGCCGAGACCCGGCGACACCGCCACGCTCTCGACGACGAGCGCGCACTCCTGCGGCCGAAACGAGGAGACGGCAACGAAGGCCGCGTTCGCGACCGAGCACAGCTTCGCGGCGATCGTCTCGTAGAGCTGCGGGGGCGTACGCGCGGCACCGAGCTCGATCGCCAGCTCGGTCACCGCGCGCAGGTCCTCGACCAGTCGCGCGCGGACGCGCTCGGCTTCGAGCCGGGTCTCGGCGCTCTCCACGCCTGGCCGCGTCGGCGTCTCACTCATCCCTGGCGTGCTCCGCGAGACGTGTGACGAGTCCGCTCCCGCGCACGGTACGCGACCGCACCAGCGGGGTCAAACAGGGAGGACGGTCGTCCCCGCCAGGCGCCCCGAGGCGCGCTCGAACGTCGCCAGGCTCGCCGCGAGCCGCTCGTACTGGGCGTGGATCAGACGATCGACGAACCCGGGCTTCGACGAGGACCGTGCCACCGCCTCGAGGACTCCGAGGACCGCCGGGCCGTCTGCAGGTTCGATGAGCCCGGAGCGCATGGCTTCGCGAAGCGCCCCGATGGCTTCCGGCTTGGGCACCTCGTAGTGGAAGTGCAGCGCAAAGTAGGCCTCGCTGATCACGAGGTCCGAGACGACGATCCGTCTCCCGGCCATGCGCGCCTTCTTGATGAAGTCCACCGCCGCCGAGGCCTGCGCCGGCGGGAGCCCGATCAGGAGGCGGATCAGGATCGACGTGTCGAGCCCAACCGCACCCTTCGGATCAGATCCGGCCATCGCGCCGCGCCTTCGCGATACTCTCTCGTATGGCTGTCGTGTCGTGGGCCTTGCTTTTCCCGTAGCGCTTCAGGCAGCCCACCCACGGCGTTTCGATCCGGTCGGCCGGGCTCAAGAGCCAGACCCGCCTTCCGTCGATCACCTTCTCGTCGACGACCAGAGAGTCCCCCGGCCGAAGGCTCATCTCCTGGCAGAGCCGTTTCGGGAGGGTGGCCTGTCTCTTCGTGGTCAGGCGGATGAGCGTCATCGAAGCCTCACCTTACCAACTTACACATCGGGTAAGGGGACGGTCAAGCCGCGAACGGCCCCGGAGCCGCTCGCGGCTCAGGAAGAGGGCAGGTCCTCGAGGCCCACGCTGAGGTGGAGGGCGCCCCACGGCGCCAGCGAGCCCTCCTGGCAGCGGCCCATGGGCGGCGCCTTGCCCTTCTCGATGTCGAGGACGTCGCGGACCTTCAGGACACAGACCGAGTAGGGCCCCGGCGCCATCTGCGGAAGGACGAGAGTGGTCGGCCCAGGCGCATCCCGGGAGGCATAGGTCGGCTCTACTCCGGGAGCCTCCCCGAGCACGAGGTTCGCATGCGACCAGCTCTGGAGGAGTGGGTTGTCGAGGAACTCGACGTGCTTCCCGAAGACGAGATAGGCGCCCACGCTCGTGTAGAAATCCATCGAACGGATGCGTGGGTAGTCGACGACGAGAGTGCCCCCGTACCGATCGAGCGTGATCTCCGGCGCCTCGCCGACGGCCGCGTCGTGCCACGTCATCGCGTACCCGGGTGCCCGCACGCTCAGGTCGACCCGACTGCTGTCGAACGGCACTCCCACGTCGAACGTGCCGTCCGGCCGTGTCGAAGCAGGTGGTGGCGGCCACCATAGCTGCGTCCAGTGCCTCGGGAACGGGCGGACCTGCGCTCCTGCGACCGGCTGCCCGTCCGCGTCCAGCACGCGACCGCGCAGAGGCACGAACGGCCGCGCGGTCAGGTTGTACTCGGTCGGCCGGTCCTCCCTCAAGGCGAGCGGAATCTGGGCCGAGCTCATCCCTCGCCCTCGGAACATCGCAATCGCCCGCCCCCCCGGCAGCCCCGTCACGTCGAAGTAGCCGTTCGAGTCGGTCTGTGCCTGAACGATCCGTTCGAGCTCGTCGAGGCTCTGGACGTTCACCATCCCTTTCAGGGGTCGGAGTCGCTCTACGAATGGACCGCAGCCCGCGGGATCGGTGTGTGAGCGAACTGCGTGCGCGGAGATCACGACGGAGAGGCGGCAAGTCGGTGCCTGTGTGAGCGCGTACGCGGACCGCACTAACGACGTCGTCAGCGTCGACGGTGTTGCGCTGCAGGGCATTTCACCTGTCAGCAGCAACGCGGAGCGTCGTCGCTCGCGCCCCGTCCCTCCTGGCGGGGCCGTTCACCCGGCCGGGCGGCTCTGCGATACGATCCAGCCGGCGCGTGCCGCATCGACGAGGAGGGCGCAACATGGAGAACACCATCCGCTTCACGCTCAACGGGCGGCCGGTCGCGCTCGACACCGACGAGGACAAGACGCTGCTTTGGGTGCTGCGCGGCGAGCTCGGCCTCACCGGCACCAAGTACGGCTGCGGCGCCGGGATCTGCGGCTCCTGCGCGGTCGTCGTCGACGGCAAGGCCGTGCGGTCGTGCCAGACCACGCTCAAGGAGGTCCGGGGCAGGACCGTGCTCACGGTCGAGGGCCTCGCCCACGACGGCGAGCTGCACCCGCTGCAGAAGGCCTTCGTCGAGCACGGCGCCTTCCAGTGCGGCTACTGCACGCCGGGCATGCTGATGAACGCCTACGCCCTGCTGCACGAGCAGCCGCGGCCCTCGCCCGAGGCGATCGCCAAAGGCATGGAGGACAACCTCTGCCGCTGCGGCGCGCACAAGAGGATCCTGGAGGCCGTCGAAGCGGTGTCGCGGGAAGGAGGCCGCTCGTGAGCGCCACCCCTGCGATCGATCGCCGGTCGTTCCTCGAGCTGCTCGGCGGCGGGATCGTGATCGCCGTCAGCCTCGGGCCCGAGTCGCTCGCGGCGCAGGTGGGCCGCCGCAGCGACCCCGTCGACGTCAACGTCTACCTGCGCATCGGCGAGGACGGCCGCGTCACCGTCTTCTCCGGCAAGATCGAGATGGGGCAGGGTGTGCTCACCTCGCAGGCTCAGATGATGGCCGAGGAGCTGGGCGTCGCGCTGTCCTCGGTCGACATGGTGCTCGGCGACACCGACCGCTGCCCCTGGGACATGGGGACGTTCGGCTCGCTGACGACACGCATGTTCGGGCCGGCCCTGCGCGCGGCGGGCGCCGAGGCCCGCGCCGTGCTCGTGCAGCTCGCCGCCGAGACGCTCGGCGTGCCCGCGGAGCAGCTGGCGGTCGCGAACGGTGTCGTCTCCGTCAAGGCCGCCCCCGGCCGCAGCGTGACCTACGCCCAGCTCGCGAAGGGCCAGGCGATCACGCGCAAGCTGGACCAGAAGGCCGTGCTGCGCTCGGTGGGCGAGTTCACCGTGATGGGCCAGTCTCCGCTGCGGCTCGACGCCCGCGAGAAGGTCACCGGGGCCGCCCGCTACGCCGGCGACCTCCGCCTGCCCGGCATGGTGTACGCGAAGATCGTCCGCCCGCCGGCCCACGGGGCGAAGCTCGCCAGCGTCGACACGTCGGAGGCGGCGAAGCTCGACGGGGTCTCCGTCGTCCGCGACGGCGATCTCGTGGCGGTGTTGCACGCGGATGCCGAGCGCGCCGCGGCCGCGCTCGCCCGGGTCAAGGCCGAGTGGACGCCCGCGCCGCCCGGGGCCGACCAGGACGGCATCTTCGAGGAGCTGCGGGCCAAGGCGCCCGCCCCCGAGGTCAAGGTGACGAAGGGCGATCTCGACGGCGCGCGCGCCGCCGCGGCCAGGCGCTTCGAGGCGACGTACCACAAGGGCTACGTCGCCCATGCGCCGATCGAGCCCCACACCGCGCTCGCGTCCTTCGAGAACGGCAGGATGACCGTCTGGGCCTCGACGCAGACGCCCTTCCCGCTGCGCGACGAGATCGCCGGCGCTCTCGGCCTCGACGCGAAGAACGTCCGCGTGGTCACGCCGTACGTCGGGGGTGGCTTCGGCGGGAAGGGAGCCGGCCCGCAGGCCGTCGAGTGCGCGCTGCTCGCCCGGCTCGCCGGGCGCCCGGTGCAGCTCGCGTTCACGCGCGCCGAGGAGTTCTTCTACGACCGGCTGGACCCGGCCTGCACGGTGAAGATCGCCTCGGCGCTCGACGCCGCGGGCCGGATCACGCTGTGGGACTACGACGTCTACTACGCCGGCGACCGCGCCGCGGAGCTGTTCTACGACGTGCCGAACGTGCGCCTGCGCACCCTCGGCGGCTGGATGGGCGGGCCGTCCTCCCACCGCTTCCACGTCGGCGCCTGGCGCGCGCCCGGCGCCAACATGAACGTCTGGGCCCGCGAGTCGCTGATCGACACGATGGCGGCGGCGGCCGGCCTCGACCCGCTCGAGTTCCGCCTGCGCAACATCAAGGACGAGCGGATGCGCCGCTGCCTGCAGGAGGTGGCGCTGAAGTTCGGCTGGGAGCCGGCCCGGGGACCGAGCGGCCGCGGCTGGGGCCTCGCCTGCGGCGTCGACTCGGGCAGCTACGCCGCGCTGATGGTCGCCGTGAAGGTCGACCGCGCGCGCGGCGCGGTGAAGGTCGACCGCATCGTCTGCGCCCAGGACATGGGCACGGTCGTCAACCCCGTCGGCGCCACGATGCAGGTCGAGGGCTGCGTCACCATGGGCCTCGGCTACGTGCTCACCGAGGAGCTGCACTTCAAGGGCGGACAGATCACGGACGAGAACTTCGACACCTACGAGCTGCCGCGCTTCTCCTGGCTGCCGCGGATCGAGACGGTGCTCGTCAAGAACGACGCCCTGCCGCCGCAGGGCGGCGGCGAGCCGGCCATCGTGCCGATGGGCGGCGCCATCGCCAACGCCGTCTTCGACGCCACCGGCGTCCGTGTCACGCGCCTGCCGATCACGCCCGCGCGGCTCAAGGCCGCGCTCGCCGCGGGGGCGAAGAGCTCGTAGCCGGTACAGGCTGCCCAACGCGACCGCCTATCCCGAAACCGACCAGTGGCCGGGCAACGAGCGCTGGTTCGGCAACCGCTGCTCTCGGCCCCGGGCGCTGGCGCGACGCGAGTTGACAGGTGGGCCCAGTGTTCCGTAGGCTTCGTTGAGCAGATGCTCAACGAAAGGGGACCGGTCATGAGCAACGTCTCCGCGCGCCGCGCGACGAGCGCGTTCGGCGTCGCGGCCTTCGCCCTCACCATGGCGTCGATACCCCTGTACTTCACCCACGACGGCCCCCCGCCGGTGTCCAACGTGCTGGCGCGGAGCCTCCTGGACATGCTGGCGTGCGCCGCCCTCATCGGGTTCCTCGTCGGCCTGCGCCAGCTCCTCCGGGACGCGCGGCCGGACGCGGAGTGGCTCGCGAACTTGTGCCTCGCGTGGGGCCTCGCGTACATGACCGCGGCCTTCGTCTCCATCTCCATCCAGGTCGGGGCCGTCCTGGGGACGGATGGCCGCCTCGACCCGACGACGCTGGGCGGGCGCGGGGAGAGCGCCATCCTGATCTTCGGTCCGCTGGCCCGCCTGCTGACGGCGCTCTGCCTGCTGGCGGCGGCCGCCGCGTCGCGCGGGAGCGGCCTGTTGCCCCGTTGGACGGAACGGGCGGCCCAGGGCGTCGCCCTCTTTCACCTGGCCATGGTGCCCACGCTCTTCTCGGGCACCCTGCCGGCTCACTTCTACAGCATCAACGGCTGGAACATCCCGGTGGCTGGCGGCCTGTTCGTCGCCTGGGTCCTGGCCGTGAGCCTCGCCCTGCTCAGGCAGAAGGCCTGATGCGCGCCCCATGTCTCTGAAGGCGGCATCCGCGCGATCCCAGGCGCGGGACAAGACGCGCCGCCGCCTCCAGGAGATCAGCCTCCGGCTGTTCGTCCGACGAGGCTACGCCGGCACCACCGTACGGGACATAGCCGACGCCGCCGGGTTGAGCGTGGGCCTGATGTTCCACTACTTCCCGTCGAAGCAGGCGCTCCTCGAGGAGCACGCCCGGAACATCGACGCGGCGACCGCCTCGCTCGCGCGACGGCTCTCTTCCGCCACGCGGCCGCTCGAGACGTTCGCGGCGGT
>JBGASI010000691.1:0-2087 GCA_044229815.1 Vicinamibacteria bacterium
AAAGGCAGAACACGTCGAAGGCGCCGAGCAGGTCGGGGACGTCGGTGCGGTGGCCGGCGAAGACGACCCTCTCGCCGAGGCCGAGAGCGGCCGCCTGGCCGTGCAGCGGCGCGGCGAGGTCGCCGTCGCCGGCGATCAGGAAGCGGGCCTCGGGCACCCGCGCCAGGACGCGCGCGGCGGCCTCGATCAGGTACCGGTGGCCCTTCTGCTTGCTGAGGCGGCCGATCGTCCCGACCACGGGCGCCTCGGGCGGGATCCCGAGCTCCCGGCGCACGCGCAGCGCCCGTTCGCGCGGCACGGGGGCGAACTCGTCGAGCGGCGCGCCGTTCCAGATCAGGCGGACCCGGGACCGCGGGACGTGGCGCGCGTCGACCAGGAAGTCGCGGGTCGAGCCGCTCACCGCGATCGCGGCGTCGGTCAGCGGCGCGAGCAGGCGGTCGGCGAGGCCCTGGTAGGCGGGCATCCGCGGGTCCGCGAAGTGCTCGTGCAGGACGAGGCGCGCCCCGCACAGCCGCGCGGCGAGGCGGCCGAAGTCGGCCGCCGCGTAGCCGTGCACGTGCAGGATGCGCGCGCCGAGCCGGCGGGCGAGGGCGGCCACGTCGCCCACCAGGCGGGGATCGAAGCGACCCCGTCGCAGGTGGTGCACGGGGATGCCCTGCTGCGCGAGCCAGTCGGTGGCCGGCTCGGGGTGCTTCAGGCCGCTCAGGTGCACGTCGTAGCGGGCGGGGTCGTAGCGGGGGAACCACCACGAGAACAGGCGCGAGACCCCGTGGATGCTCGAGCCGCGGACCCCGAACTTGTCGCAGACGTGGAGGACGGCGACGCTCATACCGCTCAGTCGGTGGCGCCGTCGCCGGCGCCGCGGGCCATCCAGGTCGCGGCGCCCGAGAGCGAGAGGAGCAGCATCAACCCGGCGCCGACCAGGGAGAAGGCGAGCGCGCTCTCGCGCGGCAGGCCGAGCTGCGAGAAGTACAGCGCGAAGAGGCCCTCGCGCAGGCCCCAGCCGTTGAAGGAAACCGGCAGGGCCTGCAGCAGGCTGCACAGGGGGACCATCAGGAAAGCGGCCGAGGCGGTCAGCGGGATGCCGAGAGCGCGCGCGATGGCGAGGTAGTACAGCACGGCGAGCGCCTGGACGGCCAGGCTGGCGCCGCCCGCCAGCCAGATGGTGGAGACGCGCTCCCGGTAGGCGTGGACGGCGCCCTGCACCACGAGGAACTGATCGTTGATCCAGGCGATCGAGGCGAGGCGCGAGACCGACATCAGGCGGCGGGCGATGCCCGGCCGGAAGAACATGTAGGCGAGCGCGGAGAAGAGCAGGAAGAGCCCCAGCAGCACGGCCCGCGCGCCGGCCAGTTCCCGCACCGGGGGCGGCGCCAGGCTGAACGCCGCCGCGGCGAGGGCGTACAGCGCTCCGAAGCCCAGGATCCGGTCGATGCCGACGACGGCCAACGAGGCGGCGGTGGAGCCGGTGAGCTTCGAGCCGTCCCGCACGCGCACGAAGTCGCCGCCGATGTTGCTGGGCAGGAAGTTGTTGAAGAAGGTGGCGACGAGGTACGAGGCGGTCAGGTTGCGCAGGGAGGCGGCGCTGCCCAGGGCGTCCAGCAGCAGCTTCCAGCGCCAGGCGGCCAGCGCCAGCATCAGCGCGTAGGCGAGCACCGCGCCGACCAGGTCGACGAGGTCGGCCGCCCTCACCCGCTCCTCGAGCGCGGCCCGGTCCGTGGTCAGGAAGAGGTAGCCCAGCAGGGCGAGCGAGACGCCGATCTTGGCCGCCAGCAGCGCCCCGCGCTTCATCTAAGCCGCCATGCTACAGTCTGTTGCGCGGCGGGGCAAACTCGGCCCGCGCGCGACTTTGGAGGGCGAGGAGCGTGGACGCGGCGCCTCCGGGCGAGCGACGTCAGGTCGGCATCCAGGACGCGATGGGCGAGCCGGCGGGCTCGGCCCTGCGCCGCTACCAGGACCTGGTGGTCGGCAGCCGCGGCCTCGGCCGGCTCGTGCTCTACGAGCTCGTGCTGGTCGCGAGCTCGTGGGTGCCGGGGGCGCTCGGCCTCGCCCTGCGCAAGATCCTCTACCCGCTCCTGCTCGGGCAC
>JBGASI010000692.1:0-2086 GCA_044229815.1 Vicinamibacteria bacterium
ACCCCCCCGGGAGACGCGGTTGAGCTTCGTCCAGCGATTGCCGGACGACCTCGTCAACAAAATCGCGGCCGGGGAGGTCGTCGAGCGGCCGGCCTCCGTCGTGAAGGAGCTGGTCGAGAACGCGCTCGACGCGGGGGCGCGCTCCGTCCACGTGGAGATCGAGAACGGCGGGCTCACGCTCGTGCGCGTGCGCGACGACGGCAGCGGCATGGGCCGGCAGGACGCCGAGCTGGCGCTCGAGCGGCACGCGACGTCGAAGCTGCGGGAGCTCTCGGACCTGCAGACCATTGCCACGAACGGCTTCCGGGGCGAAGCTCTGCCCTCGATTGCGGCCGTCTCGGAGCTGGTGCTGCGCACCCGGGCCGAGGGCGACCCTGCCGGGACCGAGGTCGCGGTCAGCCATGGCCGGCGCCTGCACCTGCGCGACGCGGGCCATCCGCGCGGGACGACGGTGGAGGTGCGCGACCTGTTCGGGGCGGTGCCCGCCCGGCGCAAGTTCCTGCGGTCCTCCGCCACGGAGGCGTCGCACGTGGCCGAGGCGGTGACGCTGCTCGCGCTCGCGCGGCCGAAGACGGGCTTCTTCCTGCGCTCCGCCGGGCGGACCCTGGTCGAGGCGCCCGCCGTGGAGGGCCTGGCCGCGCGGCTCTTCCAGCTCTTCGGCCCGCGCACGCTGGAGGACCTGGCCCCGGTGGAAGGCGGCACGGAGTGGGTCGCGGTGCGGGGCTTCGTCTCCAGGCCCGACCGTCCGCGACCCGCCCGACCGGACCTGCGGCTCTACGTGAACCTGCGCCCGGTGCGCGACCGGGCGCTCTCCAAGGCGGTGCTCGAGGCTTACCGCTCCGCCGGGGCGGGCGACAAGGGCTTCCTGGCCGTGCTCTTCGTCGAGGTCCCCCCGCACGTGGTCGACGTCAACGTCCACCCCGCGAAGACCGAGGTGCGCTTCGCGGAGGGGCGGACCGTCTTCGTCGCGGTCGAGAGGGCCGTGCGCGAGGCGCTCTCGGCCGGCGTGCGCGAGGCCCCCGCGCCGACGCCCCCCGCCGGGACCTCGGGCGGGGATGTGGCCGCCGGCGCCCAGGCGGCGCTCGACCGGTTCTTCGCCGCCGCGCCGCGCGTGGCCGAGGGGCCACGCCTCTACGGCCGGTCGGACGCCGCGGCCGGGGAGCCCGGGGCGCCGGCGCAGGGCGAGCCCGGGCCGGCGGCGTCCGAGCGCGAGGCGCGCGTCCTCGGCCAGCACCGCCTCACGTACGTCGTCGCCAGCGATGGCGACGAGCTGCTGCTCGTGGACCAGCACACGGCCCACGAGCGGGTGCGCTTCGAGCGCCTGCTGGAGCGCGCGGGCCGCAACCTCGTCGAGTCACAGGGCCTCGTCGTGCCCGTGGTGGTCGAGCTGGCGCCCGAGCTGCGCGCCGTGCTCGACGCGCAGCGCGAGGCGCTCGCGGAACTGGGCTACGACGTCGAGCCTTTCGGCGGGGGCGCGACGCGGCTGCGGGCGGTGCCCGCGGTGCTGGGGACGAAGGACCCCGGCCCGTCGCTCGCGAGGGTGCTGCGCGACCTGGTCGAGCGCGAGGCGGCGGACTGGGCGGTGGCGTCCTCGCGCGACCGGCTCGCGGCCACGCTGGCCTGCCACTCGGCGGTGCGGGCGGGACAGGCGCTGAGCCTCGAGGCCATGGCGGCGATCGTGCGCGACCTCACGCTCACCGCCCACCCGACGCTGTGCCCCCACGGGCGGCCGACGGTCGTGCGGATCCCGCGCGACGAGCTCAGCCGCTGGTTCGGGCGGACGGGCTGGCGGCGGCGCTGAGGGCCGCCTGCCCGCAGTGCGCGGGCGCGTAGGCCCGGAAGGCCTCGAGCAGCCGGCGCGTCAGCGGGCCCGGCCGGCCGTCTCCGATCGGCGTCTCGTCGACCTGCTTCACCGGCACGATCTCGCGCGTGGTGCTGGTGAGGAACGCCTCGTCCGCGGCCAGCAGGTCGTCGAGGTGGAGCGGCTTCTCCTGGCAGGCGATCCCGAGCCTGCCCGCCAGCTCCAGCACGACCTCGCGCGTGATGCCGGCCAGGATCCCGGCCGCGAGCGGCGGCGTCTGCAGCG
>JBGASI010000136.1:0-9608 GCA_044229815.1 Vicinamibacteria bacterium
CGAGCGAGCCGGCGGCGCCGAAGGCGAGGGACGGTGTCGGGGCGATCCTCGCCCTGCTGCGCAAGGCGACGGGCACCGACTTCAGCGCGTACAAGCCGCCGACCATCAAGCGGCGGATCGCGCGGCGCATGGCGCTCGCCCACGTCGAGTCGCTGGAGGAGTACGCGCGCCACCTCGAAGGCCACGCGGACGAGGTCCGAGCGCTCCACGAAGACTGCCTCATCTCGGTCACGTCCTTCTTCCGCGACCCCGCCACCTATGAAGTGCTGTGCCAGGAGTTCCTGCCGCGCCTGGTGCGGGACCGGGCGCAGGGAACGCCCGTGCGGGTGTGGGTGCCGGGTTGCGCCACCGGCGAGGAGGTCTACTCGCTCGTGATCTGCCTGCTCGAGGCGGCAGGCGAGCTGCAGGCGAGCCCATCCTTCCAGGTCTTCGGCACCGATCTGTCCGAGAGCGCGCTCGAGAAGGCGCGCGCGGGACGCTACCTGCCGCACAGCGCACAGGACATCTCGCCCGAACGCCTGCGCCGGTTCTTCAGCGAGCGGGACGGCGGCTACCAGGTCCTCAAGACCATCCGCGACATGTGCGTCTTCGCGCGGCACGACCTGACCCGGGATCCGCCGTTCAGCCGCATGGACCTGATCAGCTGCCGGAACATGCTCATCTACCTCGAGCCCCGCATGCAGCAGAGGGTGATGGCGCTGTTCCACTACGCCCTGCTGCCCTCGGGCGTCCTGCTGCTGGGGGCGTCGGAGACCGCGAGCGCGTCGCCGGACCTGTTCGCGCCCCTGGACCGGAAACACCGGGTCTACTCCAGGCGGCCCACCGCCGCCCCGACCATCTTCGGTTTCGGCCGCGCCCCGGAGGAGGGTCAGTCGAAGCAGGAGGCCGCGCGCGCGGCGGTCAAGCCCGACCGTCGCGAGGAGCTGCTCAGGGAGGCGGACCGGCTGCTGCTGGCCAAGTACGCCCCCGCCGGCGTGATCGTCGACGAGAAGGACGACATCGTCGAGTTCCGCGGCGAGACGGAGCCCTACCTCGAGCACGGCCACGGACGAGCGAGCCTCAACCTGTTCAAGATGGCACGCAGGGGACTGCTGCTCGAGATCCGCCAGGCGGCCCAGGATGCCCGGAAGAAGGACGCCCCGGTTCGCAGGGAAGGCGTGTCGCTGCGGCACCGGAGCCAGCCCCGGCAGGTCAACCTGGAGGTGATACCCCTCGGGCGCCCTCTCGAGAACCAGCGCTCGCTGCTCGTGCTGTTCGAGGCGCTCCCCGACGCCAGGCGCGCGGGCGGCGGCCGGGCCGGGAGGCCGCCGCGCGCGGGCGCCGCGGGCGCCAAGGAGACCAGGGAGAACGCGAGACTGGTGCGGGAGCTGGCCGAGGCCTCACGCTACCTCCAGGCGGTGACGCAGCAGCAGGCCTCGAGCGAGGAGGTGCTCTCGGCCAACGAGGAGCTGCAGAGCATCAACGAGGAGCTGGAGACGGCGAAGGAGGAGCTGCAGGGGAGCAACGAGGAGCTGGCGACGCTCAACCAGGAGATGCAGGGCCGCAACCTCCAGCTCGGGCGCGCGCTCGAGTACGCGAACGGGGTCGTGGAGACCGTGCGCAACCCGCTGCTCATCCTCAACGCGGGCCTGCGCGTGGAACGCGGCAATCGCGCCTTCTACGACTACTTCCGCGTCGCGCCGGAGGAGACGGTCGGCAAGCTCGTCTACGAGCTCGGCGCCGGGCAGTGGGACATTCCCGCGCTGCGCCGCATGCTCGACGAGGTCCTGCCCAAGGCCGCCCGGCTCGAGGACGTCGAGGTCGAGCACGACTTCCCGCGTGTCGGGCGCCGGACCCTGGCCGTCAACGCCCGGCAACTGCCCCGCGAGGGCGGCCAGCACAGCATCCTGCTGGCGTTCGAGGACCGGACGGAGGCGCGCAACACGGAGCGGGAGCGCGAGGTGCTGCTCGGCATGGAGCAGGAGGCGCGGCGGCGGGCCGAGCAGGCGGACCGCATCAAGGACGAGTTCATGGCGACGCTCTCCCACGAGCTGCGCGGACCGCTCAGCGCGCTGGTGGGATGGGTCCACGCGATGAAGGGCGAGGGCGCCGACGAGGCCACCCGGGCACTGGGGATGGCGGCGATCGAGCGCAGCGTCTCGGCGCAGACCCGGCTGATCGAGGACCTGCTGGACTACTCGACGGTCGTCGCGGGCAAGCTCCGCCTGTCGGCGCAGCTCATGGACCTGCTGCCGGTGGCGCAGGCGGCGATGGACGCGGTCCGCTCGGCGGCGGACGCCAAGGGGATCCGGCTCGCGCTGGTGACGACCGATGCGGAGACCGCGATGGTCTACGGCGACCCGGACCGGCTGCAGCAGGTGGTCTGGAACCTGCTGTCGAACGCGGTGAAGTTCACGCCGAGGCACGGGCGGATCGAGGTCTGGATCGGGCGGGTGGACGCCTCGCTGCGCATCCGGGTCAGCGACACCGGACGCGGCATCACGCCCGACTTCCTCCCGCACGTGTTCGAGCGATTCCGGCAACAGGACGGCACGTCGCAGCGCATGCAGGGCGGGCTGGGGCTGGGGATGGCCATCGTCAAGGAGCTGGTGGAGCTCCACGGCGGGACCGTGCAGGCGACGAGCCCGGGCGAGGGCCGGGGGACGACGATCGAGGTGGATCTTCCCGTCCCGAACCTGCAGCGGGATCCAGGGTCCGTTCGACCCGCGAGCCCGGGGCCGGCGTCGGCGGAGCGGGGCCGGGCGGCGCTCGTCGGGGCGCAGGTGCTGGTCGTGGAGGACGACCCCGACACCCGGGAGATGCTGGTGAGGGTGTTCGGGCAATCCGGCGCGAGAGTGAGCGCCGTGGCTTCGGCCGAGCAGGCGCTCCTGGCCATCCGGCGAGCGGCCCCGGACGTGATCGTGTGCGACATCGGCCTGGCGGGCGAGGACGGCCACGCCCTCATTCGCAAGGTGAGGGCGCTGGAGCTCGAGAGCGGGGGCCGGGTCCCGGCGCTGGCGCTGACGGCCTACGCCGGACCGGATGCTCAGGCGAACGCCCTCGCCGCCGGCTTCGACCTGCAGCTGGCCAAGCCGGCCGTGCCCGCGGAGCTGGTGGCGCAGGTGGCTCTGCTGGTCGCCCTGCGAGCCGGGCGGCGACCAGGGGCCGTGTGACCGCGTCCAGCACCCGCCGGTCGAGTTTCTACCTGGAAGCGGTGCGCATCGCGCTGCAGTCGATCCTCGCGCACAAGCTGCGCTCCCTGCTCACGCTATCCGGCATCATCATCGGCGTGGCGTCCGTCGTGGTCGTGGGCGCGGCGATCAGCGGGATGAACTCCTACGTCGTGCAGCGGGTGGCCAAGGTGCTCGGCGCCAACCACTTCATGGTCGCCCGCATGGCCCACTCCGGGGAGCTGAGCGAGGAGGAGTGGCGGCGCCTCGACCGCCGCAACCCGCGCCTGGAGTGGGCGGAGCTCGAGGCGGTCCGCAGCCGCTGCCCCTCGTGCGAGGAGGTGGGGGCCCAGCTCGGCGCCCAGCTGGACCTGCGGCGCGGGCAGGAGCAGGCCTTCGACGTCCAGATTGCCGGGGTCACGGCGAACATGGACCGCATCGAGGACAAGACGATCGAGGACGGCCGCTTCCTGCTGCCGCACGAGGTGGACCACGCTGTCCCGGTCTGCGTCCTCGGGATGGACGTGCGCGAGCGGTTGTTTCCCGCCGGCGACGCGCTGGGGCGCATGGTGAAGGTGGCCGGCGCCGAGCTGCGCGTGGTGGGCGTCGAGGCGCGGCGCGGCTCGATCTTCGGCCAGTCGCTCGACAACCACGTCTACATCCCGATCACCACGTTCGGCCGGCTGTTCGGCCGCCACCAGAGCCTTCTGTTGCACGGGCTGGGCGCCTCGCGCGAGAGCTTCCCGCTGGCGATCGACGAGGCGCGGGTCGCCATGCGCATCCACCACAAGCTGCGCGCGGGCGAGGAGGACGACTTCGGCCTGGTCGACGTCGACGAGGTCAACAACAGCGTCGACCAGTTCACCGGCGCGATCGCGATGGTGGTGACGCCGATCACCCTGATCTCGCTCGTGGTCGGCGGGATCGTCGTGATGAACATCATGCTGGTGACGGTGAACGAGCGCACCTTCGAGATCGGCCTGCGCAAGGCGATCGGCGCCCGGCGCCGCGAGATCCTGCTGCAGTTCCTGATCGAGTCGGCGCTGCTGTGCGCGCTCGGGGGAGTGCTGGGCCTGCTGCTGGCCGCCGCCGTCTCGGGCGCCGTGCGCGCCGCCTCCGGCGTGCCGATGGTGATCACGGTCGGCTACGTGGCGCTCGCGCTCGTGGTGTCCAGCCTGGTGGGCATCCTGGCGGGCATCTACCCGGCCTCGCGCGCCGCGAAGCTCGACCCCGTGGTCGCGCTCAGCCACAGCTGATGCGCGCGGCCCGTTCCGGCCTCACGCTCGAGACGGTGCGCATGGCGTTCGACAACCTGCGCGCGAACCGCCTGCGCAGCGGGCTGACGGTCTTCGGCGTGGTGATCGGCGTGCTCGTCGTGGTCGTCGTCTCGTCGATCCTGACCGGCATGCGCCGCAACGTCATCGAGGCCGTCGAGGAGTACGGGACCAACAACATCTTCGCGTTCCACCTCTCCACGGGCCCCCAGATCGGCAACCGCGACCGCGCCGAGTTCCGGAGAAAGCCCCTGCGGCCCGAGGACGGCGCGGCCCTGCGCGAGCTGGCGCCCGCCGTCGACGCGGTCGCGCACGCCGCGTTCATGTGGGTCGAGGACCGCACGATCGCCTACGGCCGCGAGAAGTACGGCCGGGCGGGCCTGCAGGCGGTCTCGGCCAACTACGCGGAGGTGACGAACCTCTCGCTGCGCGAGGGGCGTTTCCTGACCGACACCGACGACGAGCACCGGCGGAGCGTGCTGGTGATCGGCCACAACGTGGCGGGGGCGTTGTTCGGGGCGCTCGGCAGCGCGCTGGGCCGGGAGGTGCGCTTCGCGGGCCGGCCGTTCACGGTGATCGGCGTGCTCGCCAAGCGCAAGGGCGGGTTCATGGGCGAGAACGAGGACGACAACGTGGTCCTGATGCCCTACCGCACCGGCCGCATCGTCGCGCCGCGGGCCAGCGACTGGGTGCTGCTGGTGATCCGCGCCCGCAGCGGCCAGCTCGGCGCGGCGCTCGAGCAGACGGAGGACGTGCTGCGCCGCCGCCGCGGCCTGCGCGCCAACCAGCCCACGAACTTCGACCTCTCGACGGCCGACCGCATCATCCAGCAGTTCGACGGGATCACCGCCGCGATCGGCCTCATCTCGATCGCGATCTCCAGCGTCAGCCTGCTGGTCGGCGGGATCGGTGTCATGAACATCATGCTGGTGAGCGTCACCGAGCGCACGCAGGAGATCGGCGTGCGCAAGGCGCTCGGCGCTCGCCGGGGCGACATCGTGCGCCAGTTCCTGTTCGAGGCGATCGCGCTCACGCTGAGCGGGGGCCTGCTCGGCGTCCTGCTCGCGCTGGGCGCGAGCAGGGCGCTGCTGGTGTTCCTGCCCGCGCTGCCGTCGCAGATCCCGCCCTGGGCGGTGGCCGCCGGGCTCGCGGTCTCGATCGGCGTCGGCCTCGGCTTCGGCGTCTGGCCCGCCCGCCGCGCCGCCGCGCTCGACCCGGTCGAGGCGCTGCGCTACGAGTAGCCGGCGCCTTCAGCGCGGCGTGAGCAGGAACCAGCAGGCCACCGGGATCAGGATCCCGATGGCGGTCAGCCAGGCTCCGCGACCGGTGATGCCCGCCCTGCCCTTGAGCACGAAGAGGCCGCTCACGGCGATGAACAGCAGCGCCAGCGCGTAGAGGTCCGCGATCCAGGTCCACGCCCCCTTCGGCGTGTTGAGGTGCAGCTGGTTCATCTCGTAGAGCACCGGCCGCAGCCGGTTCCGTTCGACGAGCACCGCGCCGGTCGGCAGGTCGACCGAGTACGTCTCGCGGTCGAAGAACAGCTGCAGCGTGTCGGGATCGGGCCGGAAGGCGTTGCGCGGCTCGCCGAGGCCGAGCGCGGCGCGCGCCTTCTGCACGATCTCGGCCCGCTCGGTCGCCCGGATCGGCTCGATCTGCAGGGCCTTCTTCTCGACGCGGAAGCTCGGGTTCCAGTCGGCGCGGTGGTTCACGGCCAGGCCGGAGACCGCGTAGACGATGGTCAGGCCGACGATCAGGTAGCCGACGTCCCGGTGGAGCGCGTTGTTGAGCTTCCTCCAGTTGCGCCGGCCGCCCGGCGTCGGGCGGCCAGCTTCCGTCACCGGATCTGGGCCCCTTCGCCCTTCAGCATCACGACGGTCTTGGGGCCCTTCACGCTGGCCGGGTCGAAGGCCTGGCCCTGCTCCTTCGCCAGGTGCTCGCCCTGCTTCTTCTGATCCTCGACGCTCAGGGTCGAGACCGAGACGACGCCCTCGACGAGAGCCGTCTTGCCGCGCGCCGTCACGGGGAAGGTGATGACGCCGTCGTCCACCTTGAACGTCAGGCTCTCGAAGTCCTTGTCGCCGCCGATCTTGATCCAGCAGCCCCGCATCTTGCACACGTCCACCACGGCGCCTTCCACCTTCACCCGCTTGCCCTGGTACTGGTCGGGGTGGGCGAGGATGTCGGAGACCTTGGTGACGTCCTTGACGGTGAGCGGCTTGCCGTAGCTCGTCGCCTCGGCGGCGAAGGCGGGGGTCGCGAGGATGAGGACGGCGGCGGCGGTCATGAGCTTCTTCACAGCAGTTTCTCCTTGGCGAAGCCATTCTGGCACGGAGCCGGCGACGCCGGCGAACGTCGCGCTACTGCAGCTCGGGGTCGGGCAGGTAGCGGAAGTCCGCTCGCAGCAGGCTGGTGTCGATGTTGTTGCCGTTGGCGTCCCGGGCGTTCAGAAGCACCGTGAAGTGGTCGGCTTCCCGCGGAACGTACAGGAACACGAGCGTGAACGCGAGCGGGCGCTCCCGCGTGACGTGGTTCGACCCGGCCTGGGCGATGATGTCGTTGGCGCTGACCTCGACACGTAGCAGCTCCGCGTCCTGGCGGTCGTACAGCGTGAGGCGAGCGTAGTTCAGGTCCAACGGGATGTCGTTGATCGCCTTGACCTCGACCGGGAGCTTGATGCGCCACAGGCCGACTGATGTCATGCCGTACAGGGCGTCGCCCGTCTGCGAGATGAGGAGGATCCCCTTGGTGATCGGCGACGGCGGGTTCGACGTGCTTGCGCTCGGCGTCGATCCACCGCCGCCGCAACTCAGTAGGCTGGTGGCCAGCACCGCCGTGATCGCGTACTCGATTCGTCGCTTCATGCTTCCTCCTGGGTCTGACGTCGAGGCCGGCCACGGGACCGGTCCGTTCCTCGAGATCGCGCCACGCTGATGAGCAACGCCCGTGCCAGCACGTTCGCCTGTCCGCCCGGCCGGCAAGCGTCATTCCGCGTCGCACGGACATTGCATGAGCAGGCGGTGCACCCAGCGGACGGCCGTGCTGTGTCCGCAACGAAGGACGGTTCCGTACTGAACTGTGGACGCACCGCGGTGCCGTGTGGCGCGGGAGGTCGATGATGGCTCGCCTTGGCCGTTCGCTCGCGTGGTTCGTCTTCTCCGTCTCGAGCGGGTTCGTGGCTCTGATCGCTGTGGCCTTTCCAGCCGTCGCGGCTCCCCAGCAGGTGCCGGCCTTCCCAGCCGGCGTCGACCTCGTTCGCATCGACGCGGTCGTGCTCGACCGTGACGGGCGGCCGGTGAAGGGCCTTGGCGCCGCCGACTTCGAGGTGCTCGAGAACGGCAAGCGGCGCGCGGTGGTGAGCTTCGAGACGATCGAGGTCCGACCGCAGCTCGGCGCCCGCGAGGCAGCGGAGACGCCGGCGGCTCCCGAGCAGGAGAGCACGTCCCGCATCCTGTCGCCCGAGGAGGGCCGCGCGGTCCTCGTCTACTTCGACGACATCCACGTGCAGGCGGAGAACGCGAGCCGCGTCCGCAGCGCGCTCGCGCCGTTCCTCTCCCGCGAGCTGCGCCCCGGCGACGCGATCACGATCGTGGCCCCGGAGGGCGGACTGTGGTGGACGGCACGGACCGCCTGGGAGAGGGCGCAGCTGCCGTCCATCGTCGAGCGCCTGCGCGGGCAGTACGTGCCCAACCCGTTCGGCGACAACTTCTCGGACTGGACGGTCATGCAGCACGTGGAGTTCGGCAACGTGATAGTGACGAGCTCCAGCGGCGTGGATCCGGCGCGCGGTACCCAGGCCGCGAGCAGCGGTTCGTTGCTCAAGGACGCCGAGGAGCCTCGGCCGGGCAGCGGCAAGCTCGGCGTCAAGGAGCAGGAGCGCTACGGCCTCGCCCTGCTGCGCATCCAGCGTTCGCTGAACGGTCTGCAGCGGGCGATCGAGTCGCTCGCGGGCTTCCGCGGCCGCAAGTCCGTCGTGATCTACTCGGAGGGCTTCATCCTCTCGCCGCGGCTGCAGGACTACGACCGGGTGATCGACCTCTGTCGCCGCGCCAACGTCGCGCTCTACGTGCTGGACCCGCGCGGCCTGCGGGGCGGATCCGTCGCCTCGGCGGCCGGCGGGACCGCGCTCGGCACCGAGAGCGTCCTGCCCGGCACACGCTTCGAGGCCGAGAACGCCGGCTCGACACACATCGCGCTCGCCACCGGCGGCGCCGCGTACGGAAGCAACGACATCAGCGAGGCGCTGGCGCGCGTGCTCGAGGAGTCGAAGAGCTACTACCTGATCGGCTTCGAGCCCGCCGCCGGCCCGGCCGGCGAGAGGAAGCTCCAGCTGCGCCTGCGCAACAAGCAGCTGCGCGTCCGTGCCCGCACCCGTTACTTTGCCGGCGGCACGCCGGACAAGCTGAACGACGCGCCCGCCGTGCGCGCGGCGCGCGAGTTGTCGGATCGCGCCGAGGTGCCGATTCGCGTGGCGAGCGCGCCGGGCGAGTCCGGCGACGCGACGGAGTTGCAGCTGTCGTTCGGGCCCGTGCAGCCGGCGCGGGAGCGCACGCTGAAGCTGCTGGTCGAGGCGCGGCCCCTGGCCGGCGGCGAGCTGGTGCACGACGTGGCGAACCTCACGGTGTCGGCGGCCGCGACGTCCCAGGGCGTGCGGCGCGAACTGCACCTCGCCCCCGGCGTGTGGCAGGCCCGCGTCGTCGTCACCGACACGAGCACCGGCGCCATCGGTTCGGCATTGCACACGTTCGAGGTGCACCCGCGCTCGGCGGCGTCTCCGGGCCCGGGCGGCGACGGGACGACGATCGGCTACCGCTAGCGCGTTCGTCTGGTGCGCCCGCCGGGGCTCGAACCCGGAACCCAGAGCTTAAAAGGCTCTCGCTCTACCGTTGAGCTACGGGCGCGGAGGGGACCGCCGAGACGGGATGGTAGCACGCGCGGCAGAGCGGGCCGCAGGCGCCCGCAAGGCCCGCGGGGGCTGCCAGAGCGGTCCGGACGCGGTCCGGCCCGGTCCGGCGGTGTCAGCCGGCGAACGGGACGGCCGCGGCGCCGCGCACGCCGGGCCGGCAGACGAAGAGGCTGCCGGAGTGGGGCTCTCGCTCGAGTTGCGCGGGGAGCAGGCCCTCCCGCGCCGTGGTGATGTAGAGCTCGTCGAGGCCCGCGCCGCCGAAGGCGCAGGACGTGACGCGGG
>JBGASI010000137.1:0-12465 GCA_044229815.1 Vicinamibacteria bacterium
GCACCTCGGCCTGCGCGAGCCGCGCCGCCTCGGTGTACATCAGGCGCTCGTCGATGGCGGCCGCGAGCGCCGCCTTCGGCGGCAGGGCGCGCACGACACCGAGCGTGCGGGCGTCGGAGAGCAGCAGCGGCCGCTCGTCGACCACGGCGACCACCCGCTCGATCGTCTCGCGCGCGGGCGGGCCCTGCGCCCGCGCCAGGCCGGGCGCGGCGAACAGCAGCACGACGAGCGCCGCCGGACTAGAACGCATGGCCGATCGTCAGGTGGAAGCGCGAACGCGACTCGTCCGGCTGGCGATCGAGCACGTAGCCCCAGTCGAGGCGGATCGGGCCGATCGGGGTGCGGTAGCGCAGGCCGAGGCCGGTGCTGCGGCGCAGCGCCGGGAGGCGGATGTCGCCGGCCTCGGCGTAGACGTTGCCGAGGTCGAGGAAGCTCGCGAGCTGCAGGGAGCGGCTGAGGTTGTAGCGCAGCTCGGCGCCGCCCAGCAGCAGCGCGTTGCCGCCCGTCGCGTAGCTGTCCCCGTTGCCGCCGACGAGCCGGGGCCCGACGCCGTCGTAAGGGAAGCCGCGGGGCCCGAGCTCGCCCCCGGCGAAGAAGCGCTCGGGCAACGGCAGCAGCGCCGGCTGCCGGGCGCCGAAGGTGCCGGCGAGCCCGAGGCGGCCGGACAAGACGAACACCAGGTCGGCGCGCAGGCGCTGCACGTGCGTCGCCTGGAAGAAGCCGCGCAGGTAGCTGGCCCCTCCGAGCGCGGCCAGGGACAGCTGCAGGTCCGAGCCGAGGAAGAGGCCGCGCCTGGGCTCGAGCGGATCGTCGCGCGTGTCGAAGACGAGCGAGGCGGCCGGGCCCGACACCGCGTAGGTGCGGTACTGGCGGTCGATCTCGTCGAGCGGGACCTCGAGGTTGTAGACGGCCGTGTCCTGCAGCAGGTAGCGCACGATCAGGCTGGCGCGCGGGGACAGGGCGCGCGTCGCCTGCAGCGTGCCGCCCCGGCGGCTGTAGTCGAAGCTGGTGCGGTTCTCCTCCTCCCAGAACGCCGTCACGAAGGAGTCGAGCTGGCGCCCGAGCAGCCACGGCTCGCGCAGGTTCAGCTGGAAGCGGCTGCCGCGGAAGCTGCCGCGACCGAACAGCGACGCGGTGCGGCCGAGGCCGCCGAGGTTGCGCCGGGTCAGCTCGATGCTGCCGCGCAGGCGGTCCTGCTCGGAATAGCCGACGCCCCACGACCAGGCGGTGCGCGGGGCCTCCTGCACGCTCACGACCACGTCGCGCCGCACGCGGCCGGGCTCGAGCTCGGAGATCGAGACGCGCTCGAAGATGCCGAGGGCCGAGAGGCGGCGCTGGCTCTCGAGCACGCGCTCGAACGAGAAGGGCTCGCCGGGGCGCAGCACCATCTCGCGCTCGACCGCGACGGGCCGGGTGCGGGCGAGGCCGGCCAGCACCACGTGGTCGACCAGCGATCGCGCGCCGGGCTCGATCACGAACGTCACGCGCGCCTCGTCGCGCGCCTCGCTGAAGGAGACCTCCGGCGAGACCCGCGCCTCGAGGTGGCCGGCCCGCCGCCAGGCGCGCAGCAGGGCGTCCCGGCTGCGCGCGATGTCCGCGAGGCGATACGGGAGCCCGGGGCGCACGGGCAGCTCCTCGGGCCCGCGCTCGTCGCGCGAGGCGGGCAGCGGGGGTCCCTGGACGAGCACGGCGCTGACGCGCGCGCGCGGGCCCGGCCGCGCCAGGAAGGCGACCGCGAGCTCGCCGCCGCCGTCCGGCAGGTCGGGCTCGACGCGCGCTTCGAAGTACCCGAGCGCCTCGAGCCGGGAGACGAGCACCCGCGCGTCCTCCTCGAGCGCCGTGTCCTCGATCGGCCGACCGACGCGCGTGCGCAGGCCGGCGAGCAGCGCGGCGTCCGCGTCGCGCAGCGTAACGCGGGCGGCGAGCGCCCGCGGTCCCGGGCGCAGGTCGTAGACGATCGTCTCGCCGCTCGGCGTGACCTCGCCCGCGGGGCGCACGACGGCGTCGCGGTGACCCTGCGCCCGCAGGTACGACTCGATCCGCTCGCCCCCGGCCTCGACCGCGTCCGAGCTCGCGCCACCGTCGCGCACGAGCGCGCGCACCGTGGCGAGCAGCGAGGGGGGCAGCGAGGCCCCGCGCGCCTGCAGGCTCGTGCGCGGGCCGGGCTCGACTCGGAACACGAGGCTCATCCGACCGCGCCCCGGATCGTAGGTCTCGCGCAGCTCGACCGCCGCCCGCCAGTGGCCCGCGCGCGCCAGCCGGGCCCGCATCTTCTCCCGGGCGGCCTCGGCCCTCTCCTTGCGGTAGATCTCGCCCTCGCGAGGCCGCGCCAGCTCCTCGAGCGCGACTCCCGGCAGGGCCGGGGCGCCCTCCACCGCGAGGCGGCCGACGCGCACGCGCGGACCTGCCCGGATCCGGAAGACGGCGGCCGCGCCGCCGCTCACGTCCTGCGCGGTCGCCTCGACCAGGGCCTCCAGGTGGCCCCGGCGGACCAGTGCAAGCGCGACGTCGCGGCCGGCGCGCTCGAGCCGCGCGGGCCACAGGGCGTCGCCCGGCCGCAGGCGGGCGACGCGGGTCGCCGTCGTCGGTGAGAGGACGGCGTCGCCTTCGATACGGGCGACGACGAAGAGCGGGGCGGGTCGCGGGCGGAGGACGACCGTGACACCCGCCTGCGGGTCGCGCTCGAGGTCCACGCGGACGTCGGCGAAGCGGCCGGTCGCGTAGAGCCGCTCGACCGCGGCGCGCACCGCTTCCGGGTCGAGCGGCGCGCCGGTCGGGATGCCGGCGAGCGCTGCGAGGCCGGCGGCCGGCTCGGCCTCGACCCGGACCGCCCGCACCACGTCGGCGGGTGCGGCGAGGGCGAGCGCGAGGAGCAGGCTGGCGGGGGTCATCGCGACTGCCGGATCCGCACGTCGAAGGCCCAGCCGCGCTCGACGCCCGTCTTGGCCCGGCCGGGGTCGGTCCGGGTGAGCAGCAGCGAGAGCCGATCGGAGAGGTTGTACTCCACGGCCAGGATCCGTTCCTCCGTCCCGCGCAGGTCCTGCGAGTAGAGGACGTTGAGGTCGGGGGTCAGCCGCCGCCCCACGGTCACGCGGGCCGTGGGCGTCGAGCCCGCGCCGCGCAGCAGCGAGGGGTCGATCGAGAAGCGGTTGAGGCCGAACAGGCGCTCGGCCTCGCGCTCGAGGCCGACCGACTCGGCGAGCCGCCCCGCCGCGAGCGTCGCGGCCCCGGCGGCCGCGAGCGAGGCCTGGCTGGCGCGGGCCTGGCTCTGCGTCAGGTTGGCGACCTCGCTCTCGTCCTGGCCGGCGAGGAGAGCGAGGATCTGGAGCGAGGAGAGCGGCGGGTCGGAAGTGAGCGTGGGCGTGACGCGCTCGAGCGTCCCGCTGACGCGCAGGGTGACGCGGTAGGAGCGGATCCGGGTCTCGGCCTCGATGTCGAACAGCGGGTCGAGCCGCAGCGGGTTCACGAAGTCGAGCGTGCCGCGCTGCACCAGGTAGGTGCGACCCTGGAAGTACAGCTGGCCGCGCTCGATCTCCGCGCGCCCGGTGATCACCGGCGCGCGCGTGCTGCCCTGCACCTGCAGGGCGGCGCGCGCCCCAAGCGTCGCGAGGTTGTTGTCGATGCGCAGGGTGCCCGGCGCGCGCACGTGCAGGTCGAGCTGCGCACCCTCGGCGAGCGAGGCCGCGTCGAGCGGGGGCAGCGCGCGGCGCGCGCCGCCCAGCAGCTCCGAGGCCACGTCGTAGCGGCGGGTGTAGAGCGCCTGGCGCACGTCGACCGTGCCGGTGATCCACTGCCGCGAGCCGTCGCCGAACAGGCGCAGCTGGGCGTCGAGCAGGCTGCGCATGCCCTCCGGGTAGCGCAGGGCCATGCCGCGGCCCACCGGACGCACGTCGTAGGAGCTGAGCTGGCCCTGGGCGTAGGCCGCTTCGCCCTCGATGGTCACGCGGCCGCCGGCGAGGGTGCCCTCGACGCCCTCGAGCTCGGCCGCGCTCTCGGTGAAGCGCACGCGCCCGCGCACGTCCTCGACCCCGTGCGGGAAGCCGCGCACGCGCAGGCCGGCGCCGTCCAGCTCGAGCGTGCCGAGCGCGTGCGGCTGGGCCCGTGTGCCGGAGACCTCGACGGCGAGCCGCGCCGTCCCGCTCGCGCGCAGCCGGCGCGTGACGAGCGACAGCGCGCGCAGGTCGGCGCGGCCGCGCGCCGAGACGGCGAGCGGGCCGGAGCCGACGAGGTCGACGCCTCCCTTCACCTCGAGGTCCGTGCCATCGCCGGCCAGCCGGAAGCGCCCCAGGTCGAGTCGCCCGTCGGCGTAGCCGAGGCGCACCGGCTCGCTGGCCCGGACCTGGAACTCGGGCAGCAGCAGCTCGAGCTCGGGCAGGCTCGCCTCGACGCGCAGCTCGGCGGGCGCCGCGAGCGGCCCACGGATGCGCGCCTCGCCCGAGCTGACGAGCGAGAGGGCCGCGGGCAGCGCGGGCTGCACCACCCTCAGGAAGGGGTCGATGCTGGTGCTCCGCGCCGTCAGCACCAGGTCGGCGGCGTAGGGCTCGGCAGCGCCCAGCTGCCCCGTCAGCGCGAGGTCGACGCGCGGCGAGCGGCAGCGCCCGTCGATCGTGACGCGGCCGTCGCCGGTCCCGAGCAGCCGCGCCTGCAGGGCGCCGATACCCTCGTCGCCGAAGAACAGGCGCGGCGACTCGAGGCTCGCGACGAGGCGGGGCCGCGCGAGCGTCCCCTGGAGCAGCAGCCGTCCGGAGAGGCGGCCACCGTAGGCCGCGCCGGCGCCGGAGGCCGGCAGCAGCACGCCGAGGTCGACGCCCTGCAGCTCGCCCGAGCCGTCGTAGACACCGTCGTCCGTCAGCGTGCCACGGAAGCGCAGGCTGCCGCCGCCCGTCCGCACCTCGCCCTCGGTCACCTCGGCGAGGCGGCCCTTCCAGCGCGAGTCGATGCGCAGGTCGTCGTAGGGGACGCTGTACCAGCGCCCGCCCGTGGCGCCGATCCGGGCCGAGCCCTCGGGCCAGCTGCGCCGACCGGCCAGGCGCAGCTCGCCGCTCGCCTTCCCGCCGGCCGTGAGGTCCCAGTCCATGAAGGTGACCAGGTCCTCGACCGGCCAGCCGGCGAGGCGCGCGCGCCCGGCGACGGCGTCCTTCTGCCCGTACCAGCCGATCTCGGTGCGGCCGTCCCAGCGCAGCTCCGCGCCGGCCTTGCGCAGCACGAGCGGGTGCGACTCGACCGACTCGTCGCGGGTGTCGAGCGTACCGCTCCACTCCCCGCCGCCCCAGAGAACACCCGCGTAGCCGAGCCCTTCGCCCGAGAAACGCCCCTCGAACACCGGCCAGTCGAGCGTGCCGCCGCAGCGGCCGCGGAAGCTGCCGCGGCCGGAGAAGCCCGTCGGTTGAGCCTCCGGGTTTCCGATCGCCCGACGCAGGCGCACGAACAGCGCGTCCGTCTTCGCGATGTCGTCGGTCTCGCCGGCGAGCGCGAGGCGCGTTCGCTGTTCGGCGTCGACCTCCCCGCTGACGCTGCCGCGCAGGCCCGCCCCGCGCAGCTCGGCCCGCTCGTAGCTCTGCCGGCCGTCGACGGCGCTCCAGTCGAGACGGCCGGCGAGCGGGTAGCGCCCGTCGGCGCGCTCCGCGAGGTCGACCCCGATGCGGCCGCTCACCGCCCGCGTGCGGCCGCGCGGCCAGTGCAGGTCCAGCTCGCCGCTGGCCGCGGTGCCGACGCCGAGCTCGCCCCAGCCGAAGACCATCCGCAGCAGGCCCTCGCCGTCCGCGTCGCGGAGCGGGCCACGGATCTCGATCGGCCGCCCGCTGGCGGCGGGCGGCACCGTGATGGCGAGCGTCCCCGAGCCGCCGAAGGCCGAGACGGCGAGGTCGCGCAGCTGCAGTCCGCTCGTGCCGTCGTAGGAGAGCGCGGTCGCGAAGCGGGGCACGTCCGTCCCCATGAAGCGGCCGTTCGTGCCGTCCATCCGGCCCTCGATGCGCAGCCTCGAGCCGTCGATCGAGAGCAGCCCGGCCCAGCGCGCGGCGCCGGCGAAGCCCAGGCCCGAGCGGAAGACGTGCCGTTCGAGCACGTCGAGGTCGATCGCGCCGTCGAGCGCCAGCTGACCCTGCGGCCGGCCGACCAGGCGCAGCCGGCCCCGGTAGCTCAGGTCGGTGTTCTCGGCGAACAGCCGCGCGCCCTCGACCGTCAGCAGCCCCCGGTAGAGGCTGAGGTCGATTTCGGTGCCGACCGGCAGCTCCGGGGCCGCGCCCATCTTCAGGCGGCCCGGCTCGAACGAGAGGCGCCCGGCCAGGCCGCCCCCGGGCCGCGCGGTGAGGCGGCCGTGGAAGTTCGGCAGGTCCAGCTCGAGCGGGACGCGCCGGTGGTCGAGCAGGAACTCGCCGCCGACGACCACCAGGCGGTCGACCACGACCTGCACGCCGGCGCGCCCGCCGCCGCCGAGCTTCGGGATGTCGTCACCGCCGGGGCCCAGCGGCGGGTCGGGATAGGCGTTGATCCGCAGCTTGAGGCCCTCGACCCGGACACGGGAGAGCACGAGCCGGTTGCCGCGGAACGGCGCCAGGCTCGGGCGCACGCGCACGAGAGGGACTTCGAGGAACGGCGGGGCCTCGCGCGTCGGGCCGCCGATGCGCAGGTCGCGCAGCTCGATCTCCAGCGTGCCCGGCCGCAGCCGCAGCGAGCCGACCCGCACCGGGCGCTTGAAGTAGCCCTGGAGCGAGTACTCGACGAGCCGCGCGCCCCACTCCGGGGCGCGCCACAGCGCGAAGAGGGTTGTCACCGCGGCGAGCGCGACGAGGACGAGCAGCTTGCGGCGGCGGGACAACGCGCGCCCCTACTCGATCACGAGCAGCAGTGCCCCGGACTCGACCGCCTGGCCCTCGCGGACGGCGACCTCCAGGACGCGGCCGGCGCGCGGCGCCTTGAGCTCGTTCTCCATCTTCATCGCCTCGACCACGACCAGGCCCTGGCCCGCCTCGACCAGGGCGCCCGTCTGCGCGAGCAGCCGCACGACGCGGCCCGGCATCGGCGCAGTGAGCCGGGTTGGGCCGGCGCTGCGCTTGACGGGGGCCACGCCGCCGCGGGCCGCTTCGACCAGGACGACGCCGACGACGTCGTCGCGCAGGTGGACGCGAACGCCGTCGGGCTGCGGCTCGAGCGCGACCTCGTGGCTGCGGCCGTCGACCAGCAGGCTCGCGAAGGCGCCGCCGGCCTCCGCCCAGTCGACCGTGAGCGGCCGCCCGTCGAGCAGCAGCTCGTAACGGCCGTTCGCGGCGCGCACCTCGACCCGCAGCGTGCGGCCGTCGACGCTGGCGTCGAAGAGCACCGCTTCAGCCCCCGAGCCGTGCCTGCAGGCCTTCGCGCAGGGCCGCGCGGCGCCAGCCCGAGACGGCCTCGGCCGTCCCGCCCGGCTGCAGGCGGTGGCTCTGACGCGAGCGGAAGGCGTGGATCGCCGCGGCGGCGACCGCGATCTCGACCGGCCGCTCGCGCGAGCCCGCGGCCTCTGGCTGCAGCGTGTCGACGAAAGAGGTGTCGAAGTCGCCGGCACGGAACGCCGGGTGGCGCAACAGGCGCTCGAAGAAGGGCAGCGTGGTGCGCACGCCGAGCACCCGGTACTCCGAGACGGCTCGGCCGAGCCGCGCGATCGCCTCCTCGCGCGTCCCGGCCCAGGCGACGAGCTTGGACAGCAGCGAGTCGTAGTGGATCGGCACCTCCCAGCCCTCGTAGACCCCCGTGTCGTCGCGCACGCCGGGCCCCGAGGGGGCGCGCAGCGCCAGGATCCGGCCCGGGCTCGGCAGGAAGCCGGCGTCGGGGTCCTCGGCGTAGACGCGGCACTCGATCGCGTGTCCCTGCTGCTGGACCGCCTCCTGGCCGAACGGCAGCGGCTCGCCCTGGGCCACCCGGATCTGCAGCTTCACGAGGTCGAGCCCGGTCACCAACTCGGTCACGGGGTGCTCGACCTGCAGGCGCGTGTTCATCTCGAGGAAGTACGGCTCGCGGTCCGCGCCGACCAGGAACTCGAGCGTGCCCGCGCCCAGGTAGCCGACCCGGCGCGCGAGCGCGACCGCGAGGGCGCCCATGCGCGCGCGCAACGCCGGCGTCAGCAGCGGCGAGGGGCTCTCCTCGACCAGCTTCTGGTGGCGGCGCTGGATCGAGCACTCGCGCTCGAAGAGGTGCACGACCTGCCCCCGCGCGTCGCCGAGCACCTGGATCTCGACGTGGCGCGGGCGCAGCACGGCCTTCTCGAGGTAGACGCGGTCGTCGCCGAAGGCGCCGCTCGCCTCCGAGCGGGCCCGGGCCAGCGCCGGCAGGAGCTCGGCCTCGCTCGTCACGAAACGCAGGCCCTTGCCGCCACCGCCCGCAGCCGCCTTCAGCATCACGGGATAGCCGAGCCGCGCCGCCTCGCGCCGCACCTCGGCCTCGTCGACCAGCGGCTCGAGCGTCCCCGGCACCACGGGCACGCCGGCCGCCACGGCCTCGCGCCGCGCGGAGGTCTTCTCGCCCATGAGGGCGATCGTCTCCGCGCGCGGGCCGATGAAGACGAGCCCCGCGTCCGCGCAGGCCCGGGCGAACTCGGCGTTCTCCGCCAGGAAGCCGTAGCCCGGGTGGACGGCGTCGGCGCCGCTGCTACGGGCGGCGTCGAGGACGCGGTCGATCCTCAGGTAGCTCTCGCGCGAGGGCGCGGGACCGAGCGCGACCGCCTCGTCGGCCAGCCGCACGTGCAGCGCGGCACGGTCGGCGTCGGAGTAGACCGCCACCGAGGCGATGCCGAGCTCGCGGCAGGCGCGCACCACGCGCACGGCGATCTCGCCGCGGTTGGCGACGAGGATCTTGCGCAGCGGGCGGGGCGTCGCGCTCACAGCGGGATGTTGCCGTGCTTCTTCGGGGGATTGCGGTCGCGCTTGCTGCGCGCCATCTCGAGCCCGGCCACGATCTTGCGCCGCGTCTGGCGCGGTTCGATCACCTCGTCCACGAAGCCGCGGTCGGCGGCGACGTAGGGGTTGGCGAACTTCGCCTTGAACTCGGCCACCTTCTGCTGGCGCAGCGCCGCGGCGTCGACGGCGGCCGCCAGCTCGCGCCGGTAGAGCACGTTGACCGCGCCCTCGGGGCCCATCACCGCGATCTCGGCCGAGGGCCAGGCGTAGTTGACGTCAGTGCGGATGTGCTTGCTCGACATCACGCAGTAGGCCCCGCCGTAGGCCTTGCGCGTGATCAGCGTGACCTTCGGGACCGTGGCCTCGGCGAAGGCGTAGAGCAGCTTGGCGCCGTGGCGGATGATCCCGCCGTACTCCTGCGCCGTGCCCGGCAGGAAGCCCGGCACGTCCTCGAAGGTGACGAGCGGGATGTTGAAGGCGTCGCAGAAGCGCACGAAGCGGGCGCCCTTGACCGAGGCGTCGATGTCGAGGCAGCCCGCGAGGTGCGCCGGCTGGTTGGCGACGATGCCGACGCTGCGGCCGGCGAAGCGGGCGAAGCCGACCACGATGTTCGGGGCGAAGTGCTCGTGGACCTCGAGGAAGCGGCGGTCGTCGACGACCGCGAGCACCAGTTGCTTCATGTCGTAGGGCCTGGCCGCGTCGGCGGGGACGAGCGCCTCGACACGAGGTTGTTCGAGGGCAGGTAGGACAGCAGCTCGCGCAGCAGGCCGAGGCAGGCGCGGTCGTCGTCGACGGCGAAGTGGGCGACGCCGGAGCGGGAGTTGTGCGTCATCGCCCCGCCGAGCTCCTCCTTCGACACCTCCTCGTGCGTCACGGTGCGGATCACGTCGGGGCCGGTCACGAACATGTAGCTCGTGTCGCGCACCATCACGTTGAAGTCGGTGATCGCCGGGCTGTAGACGGCGCCGCCCGCGCAGGGCCCCATGATCGCCGAGAGCTGCGGCACGACGCCCGAGGCGAGCGTGTTGCGCAGGAAGATGTCGGCGTAGCCGCCGAGCGAGGCGACGCCTTCCTGGATCCGCGCGCCGCCCGAGTCGTTGAGGCCGATCACCGGCGCGCCCATCTGCAGGGCGAGGTCCATCACCTTGCAGATCTTGCGCGCGTTCGTCTCGGACAGGCTGCCGCCGAAGACTGTGAAGTCCTGCGCGAAGACGGTGACCAGGCGGCCTTCGACGCGGCCGTAACCCGAGACGACCCCGTCGCCCGGCACCTTCTGCCCGGCCATGCCGAAGTCGAGGCAGCGGTGCTCGACCAGCTTGTCGAGCTCCTCGAAGCTGCCCTCGTCGAGCAGCAGCTCGACGCGCTCGCGCGCGGTGAGCTTGCCCTCGCGGTGCTGGCGCTCGCGGCGCTCCGCCCCGCCCCCCTCCTCGGCCCTGCGTGAGCGCTCGCGCAGCTCGTCGAGGGGGGTGGCCATGGCGCTAGTTCATCCCGCAGCCGCCGCCCCCGCAGGGGCCGGAGCCGCAGGCGCCCGCATCGGGGGCGCAGGGGCCGGAACCGCAGCCGGCGAAGGCCGGGGCCGGCGCGCTGCTGGCGACCGCGAACACGGAGAGCTGCCGGTCGACGGCGGAGCTCTGGCAGTGCGGGCAGCAGACCTCCTCGCCGAAGCGGCGCACCAGCTTCTCGAACGGCCGCTCGCAGCCGCCGCAGACGTACTCGTAGATCGGCATCCTCGCCCCCGCCCCTACTTCGCGGCCTTCGTCGCCATCTGCGCCTTCACCTTCTCCCAGTCCTCCAGGAAGCGCTTGAGCCCGCTGTCGGTGAGCGGGTGCTTGAGCAGCGCGTGGAAGACGCTGGTCGGCATCGTGCCGATGTCCGCGCCCATCTTCGCCGCCTCGAGCACGTGGATCGGGCCGCGCAGGCTGGCCGCCAGCACCTCGCAGTCGTAGTCGTAGTGGTCGAAGATCTCGATGATGTCGGCCACCAGCTGCATGCCGGGGGTGGCGATGTCGTCGAGCCGGCCGACGAAGGGCGAGACGTAGCGCGCCCCGGCCTTGGCCGCGAGCAGAGCCTGCGTGGCGCTGAAGATCAGCGTCATGTTGACGCGCTTGCCTTCGGCCGCCAGCACCTTGGTGGCCTTGAGACCCTCGGCGATGCAGGGCACCTTGACCACGATGTTCTTGTGCAGCGAGGCGAGGTGGCGGCCCTCGCGCACCATCCCCTCGGCGTCGGTGGCGACGACCTCGCCGGAGATCGGGCCGTCGATCGTGTTGCAGATGTCGACCAGGATCTGCTCGGGGTCGCCCGACTCCTTGGCCAGCAGGCTCGGGTTCGTGGTGATGCCGTCCACCACCCCGAGTGTTGCCGCCTCACGGATCTCCTTCAGGCTCGCGGTGTCGAGAAAGATCTTCATGATTCCCCTTTTACCTCTCGATGACGTTCGTGGCGGGCGCCCGCCGGCGGCCCCCTGAGATGATATCGCTGCGCGCGCTCAAGGCAGCGAGGCCTCGGCCGGCTCGCCCGACGGGCTCTCGTTGCCCGCGCTGTCGAAGGCACGCAGCGTGTAGCGGTAGACGACGCCCTTCTGCGCCGACTCGTCGAGGTAGGACGTCTTGGCGACCGGCAGCTCGGCGAGCTGAGCGGGCGCGGCGTCGCCCACGGCGCGGTAGACACGGTAGCCGGCGAGGTCCTCTTCGGCCGAGGGGCTCCACAGCAGCTCGAGGCCTCCCTGGCGCGGCAGGACGGCGAGCCCGGCGGGCGCCTCGGGCGGCGCGATGTCCCGGCGCACCACGCAGGCCTCGTTCGAGGCCTCGCTCTCGATCAGCGGGTCGGTCGAGGCCACGGCGCGCACGACGTAGCAGAGCGAGATGCCCAGGGGCGCCGCGTCGTCCTTGAAGCCCCGGCGCTCGAGCGGCTCCTCGCCGAGCGGGGCGGCGTAGCCGGCGGGCCCGGCGGCACGGCGGTAGACGAAGAAGCCGTTGCGGCGGGCGGCCTCCGGCTCGGCGGCCGGCTCCTCGCCCGTCGCGGTGGCGGCCTTCGGCTCACCCGGCGACGGACCCGGACTCGCTCCTGTCGCGGCGGGCGCCGGCTTCGGCAGGGCGGACGCCGGACCCGCCGGTTTCGCCGCCGCGCCGGCCGTCGTGGGCGCCTGTCCGGGCGAACCGGGCAACCGGGGCCCGGGTGGCGCCAGGGCGGGCGGCTCGACGGGCTTGGGCCGGACCCCGCGCCAGGAGAGGGCGATCCCGTCCGCCTCGAGTGTCGCCACGAGCTCGCGCGGCGGCTCGAGCGGGCGCTGGGCCAGGAAGGCCTTCGTCAGGGTGCGCGGGCCGCGCTCCCGCCCGAAGACGGCACGAGCCTGGGCGCGCACGAGGGTGCCCGGGGCCGGCAGCGGCAGGGCCGCAACGGCCGGCGCGCCCGGCGTCGCGCGCACGACCCGGCGGCCGCCCTGCTTCTCGAGGTCCTGCTGCCCGGTGCCGTGCAGGAACTCGACGGTGAGGGCCTGGTAGGGCACGCCGTCCACGGAGGCGGCCGGGGTGGTGGCGACGAGCTCGACGAGCTCGCCGCGCTGCGCGATCCGGAAGTCGGCCGGCGCGGGCGGCGT
>JBGASI010000138.1:0-9579 GCA_044229815.1 Vicinamibacteria bacterium
GCGACTGCCCTACAACCTGAACTTCGTCTCGCAGGCCGCGGCGCTGGCGGCGCTCGAGGAGAAGGGGCTGCTCCTCGACGCCGTGCAGCGGCTGGTGCGCGCGCGCGAGCGGCTGCTCGGGCGCCTCGCAGACGTGCCGGGCGTGCGCGCCTGGCCCTCGCAAGCCAACTTCTTCCTGCTCGAGCTGCTGGCGGCCGACCCCAAAGCGGTGTTCGCCTCGCTGCTGCGGCGGGGGGTGCTCGTGCGCGACGTGACCTCGTACCCGACGCTCGGGCGCTGCCTGCGCGTGAGCGTCGGCAGCGAGGAGGAGAACGAGGCCTTCCTGCGCGCGCTCGGCTCGGCGCTGGGCGAGGCCGGTCCGGACCTGGCGACGGGGAGGGCGTGATGGCGGCGAAAGCAGTGCCGGTGAAGGGCAGGGCGGGCCGCGTCGTGGCGCGAGCGAAGGCTCTGCCACGCGCGCCGCGCGCGGCGCGCGTGGAGCGCAACACCCGCGAGACGCAGATCGCGCTGCGGCTCGACCTCGACGGCCAGGGCCGCTCGAAGCTGGCCACCGGCGTCGGCTTTCTCGACCACATGCTGGGCTCGCTGGCCACCCACGCGCGCTTCGACCTCGAGGTTCGCTGCAAGGGCGACCTGCACGTCGACGCGCACCACACGGTGGAGGACGTGGGGATCGCGCTCGGCCAGGCCCTGAAGCAGGCGCTCGGCGACAAGAAGGGGATCGTGCGCTTCGGCCACGCCTACTGCCCGCTCGACGAGGCCCTGACGCGCGCGGTGGTCGACCTCTCGGGCCGCCCGTGGCTGCACTTCGGCGTCGCCTGGAAGGCGCAGCGCATCGGCGACATGCCGACGGAGCTGTTCGAGGACTTCTTCTGGGCCCTCGTCGACCACGGCCGGCTCAACCTGCACCTCGACGTGCTGCGCGGCCGCAACGCCCACCACGTGGCCGAGACGCTGTTCAAGGCCACGGCGCGCGCGCTGGCCATGGCGGCCGGCCGCGACCCGCGCGTCCTCGACGTGCCGTCCACCAAGGGGAGCCTGTGAGCACGATCGGGATCGCCGACTACGGGATCGGCAACCTCGGCAGCGTCACGAAGGCCTTCCGCCGCGCGGGGGCCGAGGTGCAGCTGACCGGCGACCCGCAGGTCCTGCTGCGGGCCGACGCCCTGGTCCTGCCGGGGGACGGCGCCTTCGCGGCGACGATGGCGGAGGTCGAGCGGCGCGGGCTGGTGCCGGTGCTGCGGGAGGCCGTCGCCGCCGGCAAGCCGCTGCTCGGCATCTGCATCGGCATGCAGCTGCTGTTCGAGGAGAGCGAGGAGCACGGCCTCCACCGCGGCCTCGGCCTGCTGCCGGGCCGCGTCCGTCGTTTCGAGGGCGAGCTGCCGGTGCCCCACATGGGCTGGAACGCGCTGCACAGGCGGCGCGCGCACCCGCTCGTCGACGCGGTGCCCGACGGCTCCTACGTCTACTTCGTGCACAGTTACTACTGCGACGCCCCCGCGGAGGTCGTGCTCGCCAGCTGCGACTACGGCCACGAGTTCGCGGCCGTCGTCGGCCGCGGGTCCGTGCTGGGCGTGCAGTTCCACCCGGAGAAGAGCCAGGAGGTCGGCCTGCGCATGGTCGAGAGCTTCGTCGGACTCGTGGACGCGACCCGGAGGGCGGCATGATCGTGGTGCCGGCGATCGACGTGCGTGGCGGGCGCGTGGTGCGGCTCACCCAGGGGCGCGCCGAGAACGAGACCGCCTACGCCACGGATCCGGCGGAGGCGGCCCGCCGCTGGGAGGCCGAGGGCGCCGAGCGCATCCACCTGGTGGACCTCGACGCTGCGATCGACCAGGCGGCGCAGGCGGAGGCGATCGGCGCCGTGATCCGCGCGGTGCGGGTCCCGGTCGAGGTCGGCGGCGGCATCCGCTCGCTCGAGGACGCCGAGCGCTGCCTGGCTCTGGGCGCCGAGCGCGTGATCTTCGGCACCGCGGCGGTCTCGCGCCCCGAGGTGGTGCAGGCCGCGGTCTCGCGCTTCCCGCAGGCGGTGGCGGTGGCGATCGACGCGCGCGACGGCAAGGTCGCCGTCGCCGGCTGGAACGAGCTGACCGCCGTCGACGCCCTGGAGCTGGCGGCCACGGTCGAGGCCTGGGGCGTCGTGCGGGTCCAGTTCACCGACGTGCGCCGCGACGGCACGCTCAGCGGGCCGAACATCGAGGCCATCCGCGAGCTCGGGCGGCGCACGGGCCTGCGCATCACGGCCGCCGGCGGCGTCAGCGACGCGGCGGACCTGGTGCGGCTCGCGGCGCTCGAGGCCTTCGGCGTCGACGAGGTCGTGGTCGGCAAGGCGCTCTACGAGGGCCGGCTCACGCTGGCGGCCGCGCGCGAGGCGCTGCGCTTGGGGACGGGGCGCTGATGCTGGCGAAGCGGCTCGTGCCCTGCCTCGACGTCGATCGCGGCCGCGTGGTGAAGGGCGTGCGCTTCGTCGAGCTGCGCGACGCGGGCGACCCCGTCGAGGCCGCGGCCCGCTACGACGCCGAGGGCGCGGACGAGCTGGTCTTCCTCGACATCACCGCCTCCTCGGACGCCCGCCCGATCGTGCTCGAGATGGTGCAGCGCGTGGCCGACGCCGTCTACCTGCCGTTCACGGTCGGCGGCGGCGTGCGCTCGCTCGAGGACGCCGAGGCCCTGCTGCGGGCCGGGGCGGACAAGGTCGCCGTGAACACCGCGGCCGTGAACGAGCCGGCGCTGCTCGAGGAGCTGTCGCGGCGCTTCGGCTCGCAGGCCGTCGTGCTGGCGATCGACGCGCGGGCGGACGGGCGGGGCGGCTTCGAGGTCTTCGTGCACGGGGGCCGCACCGCGACGGGCCGGGACGCCGTCGCCTGGGCGCGCCAGGGGGCGGAGCGAGGGGCCGGCGAGATCCTGCTCACCAGCATGGACCGCGACGGCACCAAGGACGGCTTCGACCTCGCGCTCGTCCGCGCGGTGGCCGACGCGGTGCGCGTGCCGGTGGTCGCCTCGGGCGGCTGCGGCACAGTCGAGCACATGCGGCAGGCGCTGGTCGAAGGCCACGCGAGCGCCGCGCTGGCCGCCTCCGTCTTCCACTTCGGCGAGATCCGGATCCCCGAGGCGCGCGCCGAGCTGCTGCGCGCGGGCGTGCCGGTGCGGCCGTTCGCCGGCGTCTCCGCCGCGCCTGCCGGCGCCGGCGCGGGGGGAGGGCACTGATGCCGATCGCGATGCCGCAGGACGTCGTGGCGAACGAGGCCGGCCTCGTGCCGGTGGTGGTCCAGGACCGCGACAGCGGCGACGTGCTGATGGTCGCCTGGTCGAACGCCGAGGCCCTCGCCGAGACCTCGCGCACGGGCCTCGCCCACTTCTGGAGCCGCAGCCGGCAGGCCCTGTGGCGCAAGGGCGAGACCTCCGGCAACGAGCTGCGTGTCGTCGAGGCGCGCACGGACTGCGACCGCGACACGCTGCTCTTCGTGGTCGAGCCGGCGGGGCCCGCCTGTCACACCGGCGCCCGGAGCTGTTTCGGCGAGGGCTCGCCGACGGCCGCGGGCATGCTGAGCGAGCTCGAGCGCGTGGTCGCCGAGCGCGCGCAGGCCCCGACCGCCGACTCCTACACCGCCCGGCTGCTGGCGAAGGGGCCGGACCAGGTGCTGAAGAAGATCGGCGAGGAGGCGACGGAGGTGGTGCTCGCCGCGCGCGCGCAGAGCGAGGAACGCCTGGTCGAGGAATCGGCGGACCTGCTCTACCACCTGCTGGTCGCGCTGCGGATGCGCGGGGTGGACCTGGCACGGGTGATGGACGAGCTGCGGCGGCGGCGGGAGGCGAAGTGACGGCAACGGGCAGCATGAACGCGCTGGGCTTCGAGGACTACGAGCGGCTCTCGCAGGCCGGCCGGCCGATCCCGGTCTACCGCGAGCTGCCGGGCGACCTGCGCACACCGGTCTCGGCCTTTCTCTCGCTGGCCTCGCGCGCCGAGCGCGCCTTCCTGCTCGAGAGCGTGCTCGGCGGCGAGCGGCTGGCGCGCTACTCCTTCCTGGGCCGGGACCCGGTCGCGCGGCTCGAGGTGCGCGGCGGTCGCGTGCGCCTGATCGACGCCGACGGCGAGCACGAGCAGGTCGACCCCCTGCTCGACGCGCTACGCCGGCGGCTCGGCTCCCAGCCCGCCGAGATCCCCGGCCTGCCGCGCTTCACCGGCGGCGCGGTCGGCTACCTGACCTGGGACGCGGCGCGCCTCTTCGAACGCCTGCCCGACCACCACGGCGCGGCCGCCGGCACCGTGGCCTCGTTCGCCTTCTACGACTCGCTGGTGGCCTTCGACCACGTGCGCCAGCGCCTGGTGCTGATCGCGCTCGCGGAGCCGGGCAGCCGCGCGGCCTTCGAGCGCGCGCAGGAGCGGCTGGCCGGCTTCGAAGAGGACCTCGGCTGGGAACGCCGGCCCGCGGCCTCGCGCCGCCCGGAGCAGCCGGCCGCCCTGCCGTTCGGCGACGGGCGGGGCTTCCGCGACGCCGTGCGGGCGGCCAAGGAGCACATCGCCGCGGGCGACATCTTCCAGGTCGTGCTCTCGCGGCAGCACACGGTCGACTGCGCGCTCGACCCGTTCACGGTCTACCGCGCGCTGCGCATGGTGAACCCCTCGCCCTACATGTACTTCCTGAAGGAGGGCGACGCCGCGATCGCCGGCGCCTCGCCCGAGATGCTGGTGCGGGTGGAGGGCCGGCGCGTCGAGACGAGGCCGATCGCCGGCACGCGCCCGCGCCACGACGGCCGCAGCGACGAGGCGATCGCGCGCGAGCTGCTGGCCGACGAGAAGGAGCGCGCCGAACACCTGATGCTGGTGGACCTCGGGCGCAACGACCTCGGCCGCGTCTGCCGCTTCGGCAGCGTGCAGGTCGCCGAGCTGATGAAGGTCGAGCACTACTCGCACGTCGCGCACATCGTCAGCTCGGTGACCGGCGAGCTCGACGAGTCGAAAGACGCGCTCGACGCCCTGGCCGCCACCTTCCCGGCGGGTACCCTCTCGGGCGCGCCGAAGATCCGCGCCATGCAGATCATCGACGAGCTCGAGCCGCTCGCCCGCGGCCTGTACGGCGGGGCGCTCGGCTACATCGACCTGCGCGGCAACCTCGACTTCTGCATCGCGATCCGCACCCTGCTGATGAAGGGCGGCCGCGCCACCCTGCAGACGGGCGCCGGTATCGTCGCCGACTCCGACCCCGCCTACGAGGAGCGCGAGACCGAGGCGAAGGCCCAGGCGCTCTTCGAGGCGCTGGCGGTTGCGGGAGGCCTCGCGTGATCCTGCTGGTCGACAACTACGACTCGTTCACCTTCAACCTCTACCAGTACCTCGGCGAGCTGGGCGCCGAGACGAAGGTGGTGCGCAACGACGCGCTCGGCGTCGAGGAGGCGCTCGCGCTCGCCCCGGAGCGGATCGTCATCTCGCCGGGGCCCGGCACGCCGGACGAGGCCGGCATCAGCCTGGAGCTGATCCGCCGCTCGCCGGTGCCCCTGCTCGGCGTGTGCCTGGGCCACCAGGCGCTGGGCCAGGCCTTCGGCGCGACCGTCGTGCGCGCGCCGAAGCTGATGCACGGCAAGACCTCGGAGATTCGCCACGACGGCAAGACGATCTTCTCCGGCCTGCCGGACGTCTTCACCGCGACGCGCTACCACTCGCTGGTCGTCGCCCCGGAGACGGTGCCCGACTGCCTCGAGGTCTCGGCCTGGACCGACGGGGGCGTCGTGATGGGCCTGCGCCACCGCGAGCGCCCGCTCGAGGGCGTGCAGTTCCACCCCGAGAGCATCCTCACCACCGCGGGCAAGGACCTGCTGCGCAACTTCCTGGGCCTCGGGGCCAGGGTCTCGATCAAGCGCCACCTCGCGCGGCTCGCGCGCGGCGAGCGGCTGAGCGAGGACGAGGCCGCCGCGGCGATGGGCACGATCATGGACGGCGAGGCGACGCCCGCGCAGATCGGCGCGCTGCTCGCGGCGCTGGCCGCCCGCGGCGAGACCGAGGACGAGGTGGTGGGCTTCGCGCGCGCGATGCGCTCGCGCGCCGTGCCGCTTCGCTCCCGCGGCGCCGTCGACACCTGCGGCACCGGCGGCGACGGCGCCTCCACCTTCAACATCTCGACGATCGCGTCCTTCGTGGTCGCCGCCTGCGGCGTGCCGGTCGCCAAGCACGGCAACCGCTCGGCCAGCGGCACCTGCGGCAGCGCCGACGTGCTCGAGGCGCTCGGCGTCCGCATCGACGCCCCGACGGCGCTCGTGCAGTCGACGCTCGACGACGCCGGCTGGACCTTCCTGTTCGCGCCGCGGTTCCACGCCTCGACCCGCCACGCCCTCGCGCCCCGCCGCGAGCTTGGCGTGCGCACGGCCTTCAACCTGCTCGGCCCGCTCACCAACCCGGCGTGCCCGGAAGGCCAGGTCGTCGGCGTGCCGCGGCCGGAGCTGGCGCCGTTCGTCGCCCGCTGCCTGCAGCGGCTCGGCACGAAGCGCGCCTGGGTCGTTCACGGCAGCGGCCTCGACGAGCTGACGCTGGCCGGACCGACCGAGGTGGCCGAGCTCGACGGCGGCAGCGTCCGCAGCTTCTCGATCCGGCCCGAGGACGCCGGGCTGCGACCGGCGCCGGTCGAGGCGCTGCGCGGCGGCGACCCCCAGGCCAACGCCGCGATCGCGCGCGAGATCCTGGCGGGCGCGGTGGGGCCGCGGCGGGACGTGGTGCTGCTCAACGCGGCGGCGGCGCTCCTCGTCGGCGGTCGGGCCGCGAGCCTGCGCGAGGGCGTGGCGCTGGCAGCGGCCGCGATCGACGACGGCCGCGCCCGCTCGCTCCTGGAGCGGGTCAGGGAGGCACTCGCGTGAGCGGGATCGCCGCCGGCTCGGTGCTCGAGCGGATCCTGGCGCGCACCCGCGAACGCGTGGCCGCGGAGCGCGCCGCCCGTCCGCTCGCGCAGCTCGAACAGGCCGCCCGCGCGGCCGGAAAGGCGCGGCCGTTCGCCGCCGCGCTGACCGCCGCGGACCGCCTGAACGTGATCGCGGAGCACAAGCGGCGCTCGCCCTCGCGCGGGGCGATCCGGGAGGACCTGGCCCCCGCCTCGGTCGCGCACGCCTACGAGGAGGCTGGCGCCGCCGCGCTCTCGGTGCTCACGGACGAGGCCTTCTTCGGCGGCTGCCTCGGACACCTGGGCGAGGCCCGGGCGGCGACGCGGCTGCCCGTGCTGCGCAAGGACTTCGTGGTCGACCCCTACCAGGTCTGGCAGGCCCGCGCCGCCGGGGCCGACGCGCTGCTGCTGATCGTGGCCGCCCTGGCCGACACGGAGCTGCGCGCGCTGCTGGAGCTGGCCGCCAGCGCCGGGCTCGAGGTGCTCGTCGTGGGGGACGACCGCGACGCGCTCGCCCCCGCCCGGGCGGCCGGGGCGCGGGGCGGGGGCGTCAACAACCGTGACCTGCGGACGCTCGCGGTGTCGCTCGACGTGTCCCTCGAGCTCGCCCGGGCGATCCCCGACGACGTCGTCGCGGTCGCCGAGAGCGGCATCCGCAGCGGGGCCGACCTGCGGCGGCTGCGCGCGGCGGGCTTCGACGCGTTCCTGGTCGGCGAGAGCCTGATGAGCGCGCCCGACCCGGGTGCGGCGCTGCGCGAGCTGCTGAGACAGGCGGAGGTGGGGGCGTGAGCCGACTGCTGGTGAAGATCTGCGGCATCACCTCGGCGCAGGACGCGCAGCTCGCGGTCGAGGCGGGGGCCGACGCCCTGGGCTTCGTCTTCTTCGCGATGAGCCCGCGCAAGATCAGCGTCGAGCGCGCGGCGGAGATCGCGCGCGCGGTCCCGAAGGGCGTGCGGCGCGTCGGCGTCTTCGTCAACGAGTCGCCGGCGGAGATGGCACGCGTCGCCGACGCGGTGGGGCTCGACCTGTTGCAGCTGCACGGCGACGAGCCGCCCGAGGCGCTGGCCGGCCTCGTCCGCCCGGCGCTCAAGGCGGTGCGCGTGGGCAAGGGTTTCGCCGAGGAGGAGGCGCTGCGCTACGCGAGCCGCGCCGCGGGGCTGCTGGTCGACACCCGGCTGCCCGGCGAGACCCAGTTGCCCGGCGGCACGGGCGTGCCGTTCGACTGGTCGCTGGTGAAGGGCCTCGCCGCGCGGGTGCCCTTCCTGATGCTCGCCGGCGGGCTCGACCCGGCGAACGTGGCCGAGGCGATCCGGGTCGTGCGGCCCCACGCCGTCGACGTCTCGAGCGGGGTCGAGGCGCTGCCGGGCCGCAAGGACCCGGCCAGGGTGCGGGCCTTCGTGCAGGCGGCCCGGGAGGCGGAGGCCGTGAAGGCATGAGCGACGACACCCGGGCGGCGCGACACGCCCACGCCTGGCCCGACGCGGGAGGGCACTTCGGGCCCTACGGCGGGCGCTACGTGCCCGAGACGCTGATGGAGCCGCTGCGCGAGCTCGAGGCCGAGTACGAGGCGGCCCGCTGCGACCCCGCCTTCGAGGCCGAGTACACGCGGCTGCTGCACGACTACGTCGGCCGCCCGACGCCGCTGTGCCACGCGGCGCGCTTGTCCGAGCGCCTCGGCTGCCGCGTCCTGCTCAAGCGCGAGGACCTGTGCCACACCGGCGCTCACAAGATCAACAACGCGCTCGGCCAGGCGCTGCTGGTGAAGCGCATGGGCAAGAGCCGCGTCGTCGCCGAGACGGGCGCCGGCCAGCACGGCGTCGCCTCCGCCACCGCCTGCGCGCTGCTCGGCCTCGAGTGCGTCGTCTACATGGGCACCGAGGACATGGCGCGCCAGGCGCCGAACGTCAAGCGGATGCGCCTGCTGGGCGCGGAGGTGCGGGGTGTCGACTCGGGCACGCGCACGCTCAAGGATGCCATCAACGAGGCGATGCGCGACTGGGTGACCCAGGTGCGCACCACCCACTACCTGCTCGGCTCGGTGCTCGGCTCGCATCCCTATCCCGCCATGGTCCGCGACTTCCAGTCGGTGATCGGCCGCGAGGCCCGGGTCCAGGCGCTCGAGGCCGAGGGCCGCCTGCCCGACGCGCTCGTCGCCTGCGTCGGCGGCGGCTCGAACGCGATCGGCCTCTTCTTCGCTTTCCTCGCGGACGCGGGCGTGCGCATGGTGGGCGTCGAGGCCGGTGGCCGCTCGTCGGCGCCGGGCCAGCACGCGGCGCGCTTCCTGGTCGACCCGGCCGGCGGGGCGAACACGGGGGCGGGCGTCGGCGTGCTGCAGGGCACGCGCACCTACCTGCTGCAGGACGAGGCCGGCAACGTGCTGCCCACCCACTCGATCTCGGCCGGCCTGGACTACCCGGCGGTGGGGCCGGAGCACGCCGCCCTGCACGACAGCGGGCGCGTGCGCTACGCCGCGGTCCGCGACCACGAGGCCCTGGCCGCCTTCCACCTGCTGAGCCGCCTGGAGGGGATCCTGCCGGCGCTGGAGTCGGCCCACGCCGTGGCCTGGCTGGTGCGCGAGGCGCCGTCCCTGCAGGGGCGCACCGTGCTGCTCAACCTGAGCGGCCGGGGCGACAAGGACCTCGGAATCGTCGACGAGGCCGGCGCTCCGTCGAGCTTGTCCAGACGGGAGCCGCGACCGTGAGCCGCATCGCCC
>JBGASI010000139.1:0-9551 GCA_044229815.1 Vicinamibacteria bacterium
AGGGCCGTCGCCACGAGGCCGGCGCCCGCGGCCAGCAACAGCCACGGCAGACCGCCACGCCCGATCGCGGTGCGCGAGGCCTTGTCGAGCAGGGGCCAGGCGAGGGCCGTCGCGGCGGCGAGGAAACACCCGTGCGAGAACACCGCGAGCAGCTTGCGCGCCACGGTCGCCACCAGGGCCGACTCGAGCGGCAGGCCGCAGCGGCGCTTGAGCAGGTAGGGCTGCAGTGACTCGCTGACCACGGCGCCGTAGGGCAGTCCGAGCAGCAGCGCGTCGCAGGCCACCCGGACCCGCACAAGGGGCCAGAAGCGCGGGGGCAGCGGCAGGCGGGTCAACGCGAGCCACCAGCCCGCGGCCTCGAGCAGCACCACGGCCGCCTGGGGCAGGAGCAGCAGCGGCAGCCGCCAGCCCAGCGAGCGGACGAGGTCGAGCGCGCGCGCCAGGTCGGCCGAGCGCAGGACGAAGGCGAGCAGCGCGACGGCGGCGAGGACGGGCGTCACTTGCGCGAACTGCCGGAGGTGTCTTCGCATCGCCGCCTGTCGGGAGTCTACGGGGGGACGTGACAGCCTGCAAAGGCGCGTGCCGCCGTTGCCCGGCTTCGCGCCGCCGCATACACTGGTCGCGGAGGTCACGACGAGCGCGGATTCGCCCGGCGGCCAGGACGTCTTCGACCCCGAGTTCCTGTCGGAGCTGGAAGGCCTCGTCGCGGGCTCGGGGATGGCGGTGTCCTCCGCCCAGCCGAGCCCTCGAGGTCTGCTCGGCATCCGCGACGGCCTGGCCGGCTTCTTCGCCCCCGTCGCGCCGGGCGGCCCCCCGCTCGACGAGTCGACGTTCGTCGAGCTCGGCCCGGCCGCTCTCAACGACCTGTGCAACGGGCTCATCGAGTCCTCGCGCGAGAGCCCGCAGCGCGAGCCCGCCCAGGCCGTCGAGAGCTTCGCCGTCTTCTTCCAGGCGCTCGTGCCGACCCTGGGCGAGGAGTCGGCGCGCGAGGTGAAGACGACGTTCTTCCGCCTCGTGCCCACCCTGCTGCAGATGGCCTGGCACGAGCCGGGGCCCGAACAGGGCGGACGCGACAGCGGCGAGGCCCTGCGCCTGCTGGAGACGATCCTGCTGGAGGTGGCCAGCGTCCGCCTGGCGCCGGCCGAGAGCGAGCTCCTGTTCAAGAGCCTCGAGCAGCTCGCGACCCTCGTCTCGGCGGGCGAGTACGCGCTCGCGCGCGATGTCGTCGCGATGCCGCTGCTCGGGATCCTGCGCAAGAACCGGGTGGCGCGGTCGCTGTTCCGGCTGATGCAGGTGGAGGCCCTGCTGCAGGCGGACCTCAAGGAGCGCTTCGGCTACCTCACGCCGCAGCTGAGGGTGCCGGAGGATCTGGCGCGGCTGGCCGAGTTCGGGCCGATCCGGGTCTTCGACGAGGAGGGGCCGGACGGCGTGCGGCAGCGCTACCTGCAGGTGCAGCTGCCGGACATCCCGATCCTGAGCGACATCGTGCTGCACGTGTCGCGCGACGGGGACGGCCTGGAGCGAAACCTGCGCTTCGACGGGCTCGGCAGCGTAGCCTTCGACCTCGCCCCGGGCCTCTACCGGCTCGGCCTGCTCTACGAGCCGGAAGGTCCGCGCGGCCTCGCCTGATCGCCCGCGGGCAGCCGCGGTTCGTCCCCGACCACGCGGGCGGTCGTCTCGATGACCGAGGCTGGCGCCCCGGCGTCGACGTCGCCTTGGCCGCGCGTCGCGAGGAACACCGCCGCGGTCCAGGTCGGCACGAGGTCGAGGAACGGGACCAGCTCCGCGAAGAACGTGGGCACGAAGGCCCAATGCCAGCCCAGCAGCCGCAGCAGGACGAGCGCGACCAGCACGTCGACCACGTTGTTGGCGGGTGAGATCGCACCGGGGAAGAACGCGGGCAACAGGGCGATCTGCAGCAGGTCGGCGGCGACCGCGACGATGCGCGCCGCCTTCACCTGCCCGGCCGTGAGAGGCTGGTGCATGACGGGTCCATTCTGCCCCCCCGCGCCGCCGGCTGTCGAGCCGGCGGCCGTGCTACGCTTCGCCCTCACGCAACTGGAGGCCGCAGATGAACCTCAAGAGAACCGCGGTGACTGCCGCGCTGGTCCTGGTCCTGGCGCCGAGCGCGTTCGCGCAGCTCGGCCTCTTCTCGAACGACGCACGCCTCGCGATCACGTCCGCCTGGACGGGCGAGCGCTTCCCCGACGGCCGGCCGAAGGTGCCGGACTCTGTCCTCGAGCGGATGAAGGCCGTCACCGCCGAGGAGGCCTGGGGTGTCCTGACCGAGGCGGGCTTCAAGCTGCAGTTCGAGGGCGGCTGGAAGGAGATCAACGCGGGCGCGCCGGGCCGGCGCCTGGTGGGCCGTGTCGTCACCGCCGTCTTCGTCCCGCAGCGACCGGACCTCAACGACGCCGTCAACAAGGCGGCGGTCGCGGAGGGGCGGGTGGGCCGCGGCCAGAACTCCTGGGTGATCGACACGCTCAAGCCGGGCGACGTACTGGTCGTGGATCTCTTCGGCAAGATCGACAAGGGCACCTTCATTGGCGACAACCTCGGAACCTCGATCTTCGCGAAGACCGGCACGGGCGTGATCGTCAACGGCTCGGTGCGCGACGTCTCGGGCATCCTGGAGATCCAGGGCTTCCACGGCTACGTCCGCGACTTCCACCCGACCGCGCTCGCCGACGTCACGCTCGCCGGGATCAACGTGCCGATCCGGGTCGGCGGCGTCACGGTGCTGCCGGGCGACGTGGTGCTGAGCGACCCCGAGGGACTGACCTTCATTCCGCCGCAGCTCGCCGAGAAGGTCGTGAGCTCGTCGGAGGACGTGCGCCTGCGCGACGACTGGGGCCACGAGATGCTCCGCCAGGGCCGCTACACGCCTGGGCAGGTGGACGCCAAGTGGACGCCCGAGATGGAGACGGAGTTCGAGAAGTGGGCGGCGAGCCGGCGGCCCAAGCCCTGAGCACGCCCGTCCCGGCCCGCGCGCGCTACCGGGGCACGCGTGCGCGGGCCACTCGGCCGACACCCTCGAGCCGGTAGCTCGGGCGTGCGTCGGGTACGAGCACGCTCTGCCCGCGCCCGAGCGGGTGAGTCGCGCCCTCCGTCTGGATCCGAACGTCACCCGCGAGGCCGAGCAGCACCTCGACGCCGCGGGGTTGCGACGGGCGGAACTCCCTCCCCGGCGGAAGGTCGAGCAGGGCGAGCTCGAACTCCCGGGCTGGAGTCGCGTAGACACGCGTGGCGGGATCCGAGGTCCGGGCGCTCAGGATCTCCGGCGGGCGGGGCTTGAAGGCGAGCGTCGCGAGCAGCTCCGGCACGTCCACGTGCTTCTGCGTGAGCCCTCCACGCAGGACGTTGTCCGAGCTCGCCATGAGCTCGAGGGCGCTGCCCTCGAGATAGGCGTGCAGCTCGCCGGCGGGGAGGTAGAGGGCCTCACCGGGCGCGAGCTCCACCAGGTTCAGGTAGAGCGGCGCGAGGACGCCCAGGTCGGTGGGGTACTTCTCCAGGAGGCGCGCGACCCAAGCCCAGGCGGGGTCGTGGACGGGGCGCGCGGCGGCCCGGCGCAGGACGCGCGCGTGCTCGTCGCCCGTGAGCGTCAGCAGGCGCGCGAGCAGCTCGCGCAGGGCCGCCGGGCTTCGCTCGCGAGCCACCCGCGCGAGCTCGTCCGAGAGTTCCGGACGCAAGGCGGGGGCGAGCCGCTCGGCAATCTCCTCGCACGGGCGGAAACCCTTGAGCGCGACGAAGGGCGAGAGCGCGCAGACGAGCTCTGGCTTGTGGTTCGCGTCCCGGTAGTTGCGGCGCGGGGCGTCCTTCGGGATCCCCTCGGCGTTCTCCCGCGCCCAGCCCCGGCGCGCCTGCTCGCGGTCCGGGTGCGCCTGGATCGAGAGCGGTTCCGCGGCCGCGAGGACCTTGAGCAGGAACGGCAGCTCAGGACCGAAGCGCTCGCACACGTCGCGGCCGAGGATGGACACCGGCTCGCGCGCGATCAGCGCGTCGAGCGCGCCGAGGCCCGCCGGCTCGCTCACCCTCGACGGCGCCTTGGGGTGCGCCCCGATCCACAGCTCGGCCTCGGGCCGGCTGGCCGGCGAAGGACGCCCCAGCAGCTCGGCGATCACCGTGCGCGAGCCCCAGGAGTAGTCCTGGATCGGGTTGTCGAGGACGAGGATCCTGTCTTCCATCGTGTCCCCGGCCTCAGCGCGACGCGGCGTCCCGGCCGAGGGCAGCCTGGAACTCCCGCAGCTTGCCCTGCACGAGCCTGGCGTTGCGCGGGCCGATCCGCAGGAACTGCTTCTGGGCCGGGGTCAGGCGCTCGAGCGAGGCGTCCGCATAGCGGAAGCCGGGGCCGTGGGGCACCAGCTCCGCGTCGGCGGCTGGCAGCGGCGTCTCGAGGAGAACGGCGATCGCCCGCCCGAGCACGGCGCGGAAGCCGCCCTCCGGATGACCCAGCTCGCGACAGGCCGCGTCGAAGAGCGGCTCGAGGAGGCGGTAGCTGGAAGCTGCCAGCGCGACGTCGACCGACGCGAGGGCGTCGCCGAAACCGTCGTAGCCGGTGAAGCCAGCCGGGTCGGCCAGCGTCCGCCCCTTCCGCCGGAGCGCCGCGAAGCGCCGCGCCGGGGCGAGGAAGCCGAGGTGGGGCCGCGGGCTCTCGCCGTCCGCCACGTTCACCACCACCGCCGTGGCCGTGCGGACGAGGCTCGTCTGCGCGAGCCAGCGGGCGAGCTCGGGGTTCGCCGAGACAGCGGCGGCGGCGCGCCGCACGTAGTCGTCGCTCTCGTCGAGGCCGGGAAGCGGTGCGGGGCGCGGCGGCTCGGGTGCCTGCGGCGTGTCGCGCGGCGCAGGCGTCGGCTCGACGCCCGCCGTCGCCGCGGCCGGGGCCACAGGCCTGCGCAGCGTCAGGAAGAGGAGCGCCAGCGCGGCCACGGCCAGCAGCGCGAGGCCGGCCAGGACGGCGGGGAAGAGCCTGCCGCGCGGCACGGGGACGGGCGCCGGGCCCTCCTGCGTCGGCGAGTCCTCCTCGAGGCGCGTGGGTTCGAGGGCGTACAGGTCGAGGTCGTCGTCGCTTCGCTCGGGCATCCCAGCCTCCCGCGCAAGCCTACGGGATCGGGCAGCCCGGGACAACGGCGAGCGGGGTTAACATCGTGTGGCGCGGTCGCCCGTGCCGCGCAGAGGTGGCTTCCATGCGCTTCGTGGTGTTCAACCAGAAGGGCGGCGTGGGCAAGTCCACGATCGCCGTCAACCTGGCGGCCGTCGCGGCGTCTCGGGGCGAGCGGACCCTCGTGGTGGATCTCGACCCCCAGGCCAACGCCTCGCAGTACCTGCTCGGCCCGGTCGCCGCAGCCGGGGCCCGGCCGAACCTCGTGGACCTCTTCGAGGAGGGCCTGTCGTTCCGCCTGTTCAAGAGCGACCCGCACCTCTTCGTGCACCCGACCCCGTTCCCCGGCCTCGACCTGCTGCCCTCCCATCCCGACGTCGATGCCCTCGTGCCGAAGCTCGAGCAGCGCCACAAGATCTTCCGGATCCGCGAAGTGGTCGACGCGCTCGGCTACACGACGGTGTTCTTCGACACCCCGCCGGCAGACAACGTGCTGACCGTGTCGGCCTTCGTGGCCGCGGACAGGGTGCTGGTGCCGTTCGACTGCGACGACTTCGCCCGCCGCTCGATCGGCCGGGTGCGCGACAGGGTGGCCGAGGCGCGGGCGGACCACAACCCGCGGCTGCGCGTCGAGGGCGTGGTGGTGAACCAGTTCCAGGGCCGCGCCAACTTCCCGCAGCAGGCGGTCGACGAGCTGGCGGCCGAGGGCTACGAGGTGCTCGAGCCCTACATCTCCTCCTCGGTGCGCATCCGCGAGTCGCACCATGCCGCGCGGCCGATGGTGTTCTTCGAGGCGGCGCACAAGGTCACGGCGGAGTTCGAGGCACTCTACGACCGGCTGCGCGCCCCCCGTCGCGAGGGACGCAGGGCGCGCGCGGAGGCTGCCGCGCGCTGAGGCCGCGCGCCGGGGGGCTCAGTCCTCGGCGCAGAGGCAGTGCGCATAGATGCCGCGCGGGTCGTTCCAGCGCTCGAGGCGCGCGAGATCGGCCTCGAGCGCGCGCAGGCGCGTGGTCAGGGACGTGGCGCGAGCGGAACGCGCGTCGGCGACCGGCGTCCAGCCGGCGGCCTGCGCGAACTCCAGCGCCGAGGCAGCGAGCATGCCGGCCACGCGCTCGCGGAACGTCTTGTCCTTCTCGACGTAGTGCACCCGGTAGCCCTTGGCCAGCTTCGCCCGCTTCGCGGCCGAGGCGATCGCCTGCTCCAGGCCGCCGAGCTGGTCCACGAGGCCTAGCCCCCTCGCGTCCTCTCCGCTCCAGATGCGGCCGCGGGCGATCCGGTCCACCTGCTCCTTGCTCATCCGGCGGGCCTTCGCCACCCGCGCCAGGAACTCGTCGTAGCCGTGCTCGATCGACTGCTGGAACACGTCGGCGACGGCCGGGTCGAGCGGGCGGTCCGGGCGCAGCGCGTCGGCGAAGCGGGTCGTGCCGACGCCGTCCGTGTGGATGCCCAGGTACTTCGCCAGCGGCTTGTCGACGGTCGGGAACATGCCGAAGATGCCGATCGAGCCGGTGATGGTCTCGGGGCTCGCCCAGATCTCGTCCGACGAGGTGGCGATCCAGTAGCCGCCCGAGGCCGCCACGCTGCCCATGGACACGACCACCGGCTTGCCCGCGCCGCGCGTCAGCTCGCACTCGCGGCGGATGATCTCCGAGGCAAACGCGCTGCCGCCGCCGCTGTCGATACGCAGCACCACGGCCTTCACCGAGGCATCCTCCCGGGCACGGCGGATCAGGCGTCCCGTGGAGTCGCCGCCGATAGTGCCCGCCGGCTGCGTGCCGTCGAGGATGTCGCCTTTCGCCACGACGACCGCCACGGCGTCGCCGCGTCCGCTGCCGCTGCGGTCGGCCGCGCTCGCCGCCAGGTAGGCGTCGTGGCCGATCTGGCGGAACGAGGTCGCGTCGTCGTTCGGACCCACGAGGTCCGTCATGCGCTTGCGCACCTCGTCGCGCGTGGCGAGCTTGTCCACGAGCCGCGCCTCGAGCGCGACCTGCGCCAGGTCGCCGCCCTTTGCGCGCAGCCGGTCGGGCAGGGCCCCGATCAGCCCCGTGACGTCCTGCGGCCGGACCTTGCGTGCCGCGGCGACGTCGCCGAGGTAGTCCCGCCAGAGGTCGCCGTACACCTCGAGCGACATCTCCTTCGCCTCGGGTGACATGTCGTCGCGCAGGTACGGCTCGACCGCCGATTTGTACTCGCCGACGCGGAAGACGTGCACCTCGACGCCGAGGCGGTCGAGGCCCTCCCTGTAGTAGTTGCGCCAGCGGCCGAAGCCCGTGAGCAGCAGCGCGCCCTGCGGGTGGAGGTACGCCTCGTCCGCCTGGGCGGCCAGGTAGTAGTCGGGCTGCAGGTAGTTGTCGGCGTACGCGATCACCTTCTTGCCGGACGTGCGAAAGTCGGCGAGCGCCGCGCCCAGGTCCCGCAGCTTCGTCATGCCCGCGGCGTCGAGTTCGTTCAGGTCGAGGAAGATCGCCTTGATCCGTGCGTCCCCCTTCGCGGCGTGGACCGCGTCGAGCAGGTCCTTCAGCAGCGTCTCCCGGGCCGACGGGCCGGCCCCGGCCGTCTGCGCGACCAGCCGCTGCACCGGGTCGCCGGTGGAGAGCTGCTCGACGATCGTGCCCTGCGGCTTGAGCACGAGCGCCGCGCCCGCCGGCACCTTGACGCGGCCGCTCCACAACGCGGCCGCGAAGAGCGCCAGCAGCCCGAAGAAGAAGACGTTGAGCACGAACCGGCGGAGGCTGTCGAGGGCCTGCCAGGTCCGACCGAGGATAGACGGACGATCGCTCATGCGGGGGGCTCCGTTCGCTGCTGGCGTACTGACGTCACTGGTCGAGCAGGGCGGCGGCGGCCTCGTTGTAGCGGCCTCCACGCGCGGCGCCGACGGGGAAGAGCCGATCGAGCTCCGCGAGCTCGGCCGCGCTGAAGCGGACCGCCTCCGCTGCGAGGTTCTCCTCGAGATAGCGAAGCCGCTTGGTGCCCGGGATCGGGATCACGTCTTCGCCGCGCTGCAGCACCCAGGCGAGCGCGAGTTGCGGCGCCGTGCAGCCCTTGGCCGCCGCCAGCCGGCCCACATGCGCCGCGAGCGCGAGGTTCGCCTCGAAGTTGCCGGACTGGAAGCGCGGCGAGTGGCGGCGCCAGTCGTCGGCCCCCAGGTCGGGCACCGCCCGGAAACGGCCGGCGAGGTAACCGCGCCCCCGCGGGCCGTACGCGACGAAGGCTATGCCCAGCTCGCGGCAGGCGACGAGCGAGCCGGTCTCGTGCTCGCGCGTCCACAGCGAGTACTCGCTCTGGACGGCGGTGATCGGGTGGACGGCATGGGCCCGGCGCAGCGTGGCCGGGCTCGCCTCGGAGAGGCCGAGCCAGCGCACCTTGCCCGCGCGCACCAGCTCGGCCATGGCGCCGACCGTCTCCTCGATGGGCGTCTTCGGGTCCACGCGGTGCTGGTAGTAGAGGTCGATCACGTCCAGGCCGAGCCGGCTCAGGCTGGCGTCGCAGCAGGCGCGCACGTACTCGGGCCGGCCGTTGACGCCGCGGGCGCCAGGGTCGCTCCCGCGCACGATCCCGAACTTGGTCGCGAGCACGAAGCGTTCCCGCGGCACGCCGCGCAGCGTCCGACCGACGAGCTCCTCGTTCGTGTGCGGGCCGTAGACGTCCGCGGTGTCGAACAGCGTGACGCCCAGCTCGAGCGCTCGGTGGATGGTCGCCTGCGACTCGCTTTCGTCCCGCGGGCCGTAGAAGTCCGACATGCCCATGCAACCGAGGCCGATCGCTCCGACCTCGGGGCCCTGCCGACCCAGTCGCCGCCTGTCCATGGCCTACCCCCGTCCAGCGATCTTACTGCGCGGCCGGGGCTGCGCCCCTAGCGCGCCGGTTCGGCCTCGGCCTTGGGGCGCGGCGTGGGGGACGGCGTGGCCTCCGGCGGGGGAGCGGTGGCGACGGGTCGCTGCTGCGGCCGGGCCTCGCTGCGGACGTCGACCGCAGTGAAGATGCCCAGGACGCTGACATCGTAGCCCGGGTGCCCGTCGAGGCCTCGTACCCCGCGGTCGACGGCGTTGAACGGCAGCCCGGCGCCGTGGACGCGCACGGGCGTCCCGTCCGGGACCACCAGGGTCAGCGAGTTGAAGACCCCCTTCAGCTGCAGCTCGGTGTCCACGGCTGGCGCCGGCAGGCGAGCCGTCACGCGGAGAAAGACCCCGTCGACCGACGTCCCTTCGACCGCCCCGTCGGCCAGGTCCAGCACGGCGCCGAGGCCGACGCCCTTCACACGCAGGCTCAGCGGCAGGTCCGTCGGCAGCGTCAGCTGCCAGCGCTCCCTCGGCCGGGGCTGAAACACGAGACCGAAGCGGTTGCCGCCGTGGAGCCGGACCCGGGCCGTTCCTTCCTCGGCCGAGACGTCGAAGCGAGCGGCGCCCTCGCCCGCCTGCGAGCGCCCGTCGACCAGGCGCCCGGACGGCAGGTC
>JBGASI010000140.1:0-9908 GCA_044229815.1 Vicinamibacteria bacterium
TCAGCTGCTCGAGCTTGGCGCGGGAGAGGCGCAGGTTGAGGTGCTTGGGGCCGGAGGCGTCGGCGGTGACGAAGGGCAGGTTGATCTCGGTCTCGAGGGTCGTCGACAGCTCGATCTTGGCGCGCTCGGCCGCTTCCTTGAGCCGCTGCAGCGCCATCTTGTCCTTGCCGAGGTCGATGCCCTGCTCGCGCTTGAACTCGGCGACGATCCACTCGATCACCCGCTGGTCGAGGTTGTCCCCGCCGAGGTGGGTGTCGCCGTTCGTGGCCTTGACCTCGACGACCCCCTCGCCCACCTCGAGCACCGAGATGTCGAAGGTGCCGCCGCCGAAGTCGTAGACGGCGATCGTCTCGTCCTTCTTCTTGTCGAGGCCGTAGGCGAGCGCGGCCGCGGTCGGCTCGTTGACGATGCGCAGCACCTCGAGCCCTGCGATCTGGCCCGCGTCCTTCGTGGCCTGCCGCTGCGAGTCGTTGAAGTACGCCGGCACCGTGATGACCGCCTTCGTCACCTTCTCGCCGAGGTCTCGGCGGCGTCCTTCATCTTCTGCAGGATCATCGCCGAGACCTCGGGCGGCGAGTAGAGCTTGCCCTCGATCGAGACGCGGGCGTCGCCGTTCGAGGCCTCCACGACCTTGTAGGGCACCATCTTCTGCTCTTCGGAGACCTCGCCGTACTTGCGGCCCATGAAGCGCTTGATGGAGAAGACCGTGTTCTCCGGGTTCGTCACGGCCTGCCGCTTCGCGACCTGACCGACCAGCCGCTCCCCGCTGCCCTTCGCGAACGCGACGACCGAGGGGGTGGTGCGCCCGCCCTCGGGATTCGTGATGACGGCCGCGTCGTCGCCCTCGAGGACGGCGACGACGGAGTTGGTGGTCCCGAGGTCGATGCCGATGATCTTGCTCACGCGAGGTCTCTCCTGCTGGCCGGGGTGAGTGCCCCGGACGCTACTCTAGAGCATGAGATATGAGTGCGCATTTGTCAACTCTCCTGCGTGCGCAGACGATTACCGCCTGAGAGTCAATAGCTTACGCCGGCCAGTGGCGGGGCCACAGCTGATGAGCACCCCAGGGGTCTCAGGGGGCGGAGCCCCCCTGATCCAAGAACGCCAGACGAAGCCGTCGGCCTCTCCGGCTCCTACTCCGAACCCTCGCCGCCCTTCACAAGCGCGACGGTCCCCCCCCGGCTTACTTCGCGACCGTCACCCGATAGACCGTCATCTGCCGGTAGGTCTGCCCCGGGCGCAGGACGACCGAGGGCCACTCGGGCCGGTTCGGCGAGTCGGGGTAGTGCTGGGCCTCGAGGCAGAGGCCGGCGCGCTTGACGTAGGGCTTGCCGCTCTTGCCCGTGAGCGATCCGTCGAGGAAGTTGCCCGAGTAGAACTGGATGCCGGGCTCGGTCGTGTAGACCTCGAGCACCCGCCCGCTCTTCGGCTCGCTGACCCGCGCCACCCGCCGCAGCTCGCCCAGCTTCCCGCGCAGGACGAAGTTGTGGTCGTAGCCCCCGCCGCGGCGGATCTGCTCGTCGGCGGCGTCGATGCGGGCGCCGATCGCGGTCGGCTTGCGGAAGTCGAACGGCGTGCCGTCGAGCGGCGTGAACGCGCCGGTCGGGATCAGCGTGGCGTCGACGGGCGTGAACGCGTCCGACTCGAGCTGCAGCTCGTGCCCGAGGATCGTTCCCTCGCCCTCGCCGGCCAAGTTGAAGTAGGCGTGGTTGGTGAGGTTCACGACCGTGGGCGCGTCGCTCGTCGCCGTGTAGTCGATCACCAGCCCGCCGTCCGCGCGCAGCGAGTACACGACCTTCGCGGTCAGCGTCCCGGGGTAGCCCTCCTCGCCGTCCTTGCTGACGTAGGTCAGCTCGAGCGCGTCGCCGTCGGGCCCGCTGACGACCTTCGGCGTCCACAGCCGCGCGTGGAACCCGGTCGGCCCCCCGTGCAGCGCGTTCGGGCCGTTGTTCGTGGCGAGCGAGTAGGTCTTCCCGTCCAGCACGAAGCGGCCCTTCGCGATGCGGTTCGCGTAGCGGCCCACCAGGCAGCCCATGAAGTCCCGCGCGCTCACGTAGCCCGCGTGGTCCTTGTAGCCGAGCACCACGTCCGCGACCTTGCCCACGCGGTCCGCGGCCAGGATGGAGACGATGAAGCCGCCCTGGTTCGTCACCGTGACCGTGGGCGAGCCCTCCCGGGCGAGGGTGAACAGGAAGGCCTCGCCCGCGGCGGTGGCGCCGAAGGGCTTTCTCTCGATGCGGGTCGCGGCGTCTGCGCTCATGGCGGCTCCAGAGAGGGCGAGGACCGAGGCGGCGAGGACACGGAGCTTCGGGCGAAGAAAGATCATCGGCGGCCCTCCAACCGGGCGAGTCTAGCAGATGAAGGGCCCGGTGATCTCCGCGCCGATCTGCGAAGATGCAGCGATGGGCGAGGCGCGGGTGACGACGTTCGAGGCGGCGGCCGGCGGCGCACGGCTCCTGGCCGGCCACCCGAGCCTGGCCGCGTCCTCGGCGGACCTGCCCGACGGCGCCTACACCACCTTCCGCACCTACGAGGGACGGCGCGTGCTGCGGCTCGAGGCTCACCTCTCGCGCCTCGAGGAGTCGGTCGCCCTGCAGGGCCTCACCGGCGCGCTCGACCGCGATGGCGCGCGCGCTGCGATCGCGGCCGCCCTCGACGCCACCGGCCACAGCGAGTCGCGCCTGCGCCTGACCCTCGCGCCGCCTCGGCTCTTCGTCGCCGTCGAGGCGTTCTGCGCGCTGCCGGGGGCGCTCTACGAGACGGGCGTCGCGTGTGTGACGGTCGACCTCCAGCGCGCGAACCCGCACTCCAAGGACACACGCTTCATCGCGGCGGCCCAGGGCGCCTACGGCCGCCTGCCCGCCGGGATCGAGGAAGGGCTGCTGCTGGCCGCCGACGGCTCGATCCTCGAGGGTTTGTCGAGCAACTTCTTCGCGGTCGTCGACGGCGCGCTGCGCACCGAGGGCGAGCGCGTCCTCTTCGGCATCACGCGCTCGCTGGTGCTGGAGGTGGCCGGCAGTGTCCTGCCGCTCGAGCCGCGGGCCGTCGGCCGCGACGAGCTGCCGCGCGTCGCCGAGGCCTTCGTGACCAGCGTCTCGCGCGAGGTGCTGCCGGTCGTGCGCATCGACGAGCGACCGCTCGGCGACGGCCGGGTCGGCCCGGCGACGCGCGCGGTGAGCGCCGGCTTCCAGGCCCTCGTCGCCCGCGAGGCCGAGAGGCTCTGAGGCGCCCGCTCCGGGGCCGGCGCCCGGGCTCGCCTACCGCCCGGTCGCCGTCGACGCTGCCTTCGCGGTCCAGGTGCGCAGCATGTCCGCGGAGCCCTGGCTGCGCACCCCGTTGGCTGAGAGGATCTCGTCGGTGGCGGCGAGCATCGCCTTGTGGGGGAAGACGAGCACCTCGTCGCTCGCGGAGGCGAAGTCGATGGTGACGAACTCCGCGCTGCAGTCGCGCAGGACCTCCACCAGGTGGTCGAGGTTCCTGATCCCGACCCCGTTGACGCTCTTGACGACGCGGCCGATCGGGTTGTCGTAACCCTTCGCCAGCCGGTGCGGGAAGAACGGGGACGAGACGACGACCAGCGCTTCCCCGGGGAAAGCGGGCCGGTCCAGGAACCGCTTGATCAGCGGCCCCGCGAGCAGGCTCATCATGCCCACCGGGTTCGACGCCCCGCTGCGCATGAAGCCGCCGATGAACTCCGCCGTCGCGGGCGAGAAGACGAGCGGGCCGTAGACGAAGTAGGAGGGGTAGGATCCGCGCAGGTCGGGCACAGGAGACGTGAGCCGCGCCGACACCGGGGCCTCGATCTTCAGCTCGCGGCCGGCGCGCACGACGGTGAGGGGCACCTTGCCGCCCTTCGCCAGGCGCTGGACCATGTACTGGAACCTCACGCGCAGGTTGGCGTCCAGGCTGATCCTGCCCTGGCTGTCGACGGGCAGCTCGCCGATCCGGGTGATGAGGTCCCACTTCTTGAGCGGATAGGCAGGGTCGGCGCTGAAGGGCGCGCCCACGACCATCCCCTCCGCGGCCTTCGGCAGCTTCAGGAACGCGCGCAGGGCCTCGTTCTCGAGGGTCTGGAGCTCCTCGAGCAGGCCGGGCTTGCCGTCGTAGCTTCCGTCCGCGACGTCGCGCAGGAAGAGGTCGATCTCCTCGTCGGGAATGATGTAGCCGATGTTCGTGGCGCCCTGCAATGACCCGAAGGCGAGGCCGATCATCTTGTCGCCGACGACGGCCGGCCCGCCGCTGTTCCCCGGGTTGATTGCGGCGTCGATCTGGATGCGCAGCCCCGAGACCGACAGGCCCGTGAAAGTGACGCCGCCCGTGTTGTAGTTGGCGAACTCGATGCGCGAGACGATGCCCTTGGTCACCGACAGGCTGTTGCCCCCGGTCGGGTAGCCGTACGCGACCACGGCGTCCTGGACCCTGGGCAGGGTGCGCACACGCGCCAGGGGCCGGTGCGTCTCGAAGAAGCTCGCGTCGTCGAGCCTGAGCACGGCGAGGTCCATGTCGGGCGCGACGGCCTCGACGGTCGCCGGGATCCGGTCGGCGGCCTCGTTCGCCTGCACCTGCACCTGGCTCGCGTAGGCCACCACGTGGGCATTCGTCAGGATGCGGTTCCCCTCGATCACGACGCCGCTGCCCGTCGACTCGGAGGGGGCCTGGCGGGACCAGGGCCGGTAGACGTCGGGGTAGAGCGCGGTCGTGAAGACCCGCACCACGGACTTCTCGATGACGCCTTCGGCCGGCGCCGTGGTCGGCGGCGACGGTGGCGGCTGGAGCGCAGGGGCCTGCGCACGGGCCAGCTGGCTCGAAAGCACGCACGCCCCCAGAGCAACCACCAGCAGTCGCCGCATCGCCGTTCCCCCCACCGCCCAGGAGACACCCCGGGGCTCCGGCGATCCTACACTGGCGGGCGCCAGTGGCAGTGAGTCAAAGAGCCCAGTCCGGCTCGGCTACGGCGCCTGCGCGGCAGCGGCCGCCAGTGCCTGCCGGATGGTGGGCTCCATCGCGTCGGCCATGCGCATGAAGCCGAGGTCGGTCGGGTGCGTGCCGTCGACCGTGGCCTCGTCGTCGTCTCCCAGCAGGTTCGCGCCGGGGAGGTAGAACAGGCGCCGCGTGCCGGCCGCGATCAGCTCGCGGAAGGCCTGAGCGAGGGCTTCGTTCTTCGCCCGCCAGCGCTCGCGCCGCTCGGGCAGATAGCGGCTCGCCTGGTAGGCGATGTTCTCGACCAGGACGATCGGGGTCTCGGGGCGGGCCTGGCGCAACGCCGTGACGAAGGGGCGGGCCCGCTCCTTCACCTGCGCCGCGTCCATGTTCGGCAGGCAGTCGAGCACGAAGACGGCGGCGTCGAGTTCGGCGAGCAGGCGGCCGAGCTCGAGCTCCATCGGCCCGTTGCCGGAGAAGCCGAGGTTGAGGACGGGGCGGTCGAAGCGGCGGCCGAGGATGGCCGTGTAGGCGAGGCCGGGGCGCGAGGCCACGCCGCCCTGGGTGATCGAGGTGCCGTAGACGACGATCGGCTTGCGGCGCTCCGCCGGGCGCGGCGGGGCCTTGGCGAGCGACGCGCCCGCCGGGAGGCCGAGCGCCACCGACTCGACGCCGTTGTACAGCGGCAGGTAGAGCAGGAGCTCGTGCCAGCCCGGCGGCAGGCCAGAGACGATCTCGCGCTCGTTCGTGGGGAACTGCGCGGGCCGCGCCTGGCCCAGCCAGCCCCAGCCGCCGCGCTCGTCGCGGACGTAGAGGTCGAGGCCGCTCACGCCGCTCGCGGGCATGTGCTCGAGCGCCAGGCGCTCCGTGCGCAGCGTCCAGCGCACCTTGATCGTCGTGGCGTCGGTCAGGAAGCGCGCGCACATCCCTGCCGAGCGCTCGGCGAGGTCCCACACGGGCTCGCGCACGAGCGCCCGCGCTCGCGCGGGCAACCGGTCGTAGAAGTGGGCCGTGTCGTCCCAGCCCCGGCCCTCGACCTCCAGCGAGCGCAGGTCGTACCAGAGGCTGGTGTCGACGGGCGGGCGCGTGGCGCTGGCGCTGTCGACGAGCGTCGCCGGCTTCGGCAGCGAGGCCGGCCCGTCGGCGGCCTGAGCGCAGGGGCCCCACGTCCACGCCACGAGCAGCAGCGGCAGCGCGCGCTTCATCGGATCGCCTCCTCGGCTTGAGCCGGCGGCATCATAGACAAGAACCCGACTCCCGCTAGACTTCCCCCGGCCGCGGCCTCGCCGCGGGCGGGAGGCGCTCATGCTCGTCGGCATCCCCTGGATCACGCCGGCACTCTGGCTCGGAGGCGTGCTCGCGCTGCTGTACCTGCTCCACCGCGCGAACCTCGTCCGCTACATCCCCAACAACCGGGTGGGGATCGTCGAGAAGATCTGGAGCGCGAAGGGCTCGGTCCACAAGGGCTTCATCGCGCTCGAAGGCGAGGCCGGCTTCCAGCCCGACGTGCTGCGCGGCGGCTGGCACGTGTTCGTGCCGACGCAGTACCGCGTGCACGTGCTGCCGCTGGTCACGATCCCCCAGGGCAAGATCGGCTACGTGTTCGCGCGCGACGGCGCGACGCTGCCGCCCACGCAGGCGCTGGCCTCGAACGCCCGCGCGAACGACTTCAGCGACGTCGCCGCCTTCCTGCGCAGCGGCGGCCAGCGCGGCCCCCAGCGGCGGATCCTGCGCGAGGGCACCTACGCGCTGAACCTCGCCCAGTTCGTGGTGATCACGGCCGACGGCCTGTACTACCTGCAGTTGAGCCGCGACGAGGAGCAGATGTTCCGGGCGATGGCGAACGTGATCGCACAGCGCGAGGGCTTCTCGCCGGTGGTGATGACCGAGGACCTGGTCGGCGTCGTCACCGTGCACGACGGGCCGTCGCTCGCGCAGGGCGAGGTGATCGCGCCCACCGTCGGCGACCACCCGGAGGCGGCGGACACCTACCACAACAACTTCCAGGACCCCGAGCGGTTCCTGGCCGCGGGCGGCCAGCGCGGGCGGCAGCTGCAGGTTCTGGTCGAGGGCACGTACTACGTCAACCGCCTGTTCGCCACGGTCGAGATGATCCCGAAGACCGTGATCGAGGTGGGCCACGTGGGCGTCGTGGTCTTCTACACGGGCGCCTCCGGCCACGATCTCTCCGGCGACGCCTACCGTCACGGCGAGATGGTGAAGTCCGGCGAGCGCGGCGTCTGGCAGGAGCCGCTGTTGCCCGGCAAGTACGCCTTCAACGCCTACGCCGGCAAGGTGCTCTCGGTGCCGACCACGAACTTCATCCTCAAGTGGATCAAGACCGAGGTGGGTTCGCACCGCTACGACGAGAACCTGTGCGAGGTGCAGCTGATCACCAAGGACGCGTTCGAGCCGTCGCTGCCGCTGTCGGTCGTGGTGCACATCGACTACAAGAAGGCGCCGCTGGTGATCCAGCAGTTCGGCGACGTGAAGAAGCTGGTCGAGCAGACGCTCGACCCGATGGTCTCGGCCTACTTCAAGAACGTGGGCCAGACCCGCACCCTGATCCAGCTGATCCAGGAGCGCAGCGAGATCCAGCGGCTCTCCTCCGAGCAGATGAAGGAGAAGTTCGCCGGCTACAACCTGGAGTTGAAGGAGGTGCTGATCGGCACGCCGAACGCCGGCTCCGGCGACAAGGCGATCGAGACGATCCTCACCCAGCTGCGCGCGCGCCAGATCGCCGAGGAGCAGGTCGAGACCTACTCGCGCCAGGAGCGGGCGGCCGTCAAGGAGCGCGAGCTGCGCGAGGCCGAGGCCCGCGCGCGGCAGCAGCAGCCGCTGACCGAGTCCGAGATCGCGATCACGATCCAGTCGAACCAGGGCAAGGCGGCCTACCAGCGCTCGCTGCAGGAGGCCGAGCAGATCCGCGCGCTGGCCCAGGCGGAAGCCGACAAGGTCCGCTCGCTGGCCGGCGGCGACGCCGAGCGGGTGCGGGCCATGGGCGAGGCCGAGGCCGGGCGCGCGGCGCGCGTGGGCGTCGCCCAGGCGCTCGCGATCGAGGAGCAGGTGCGCGCCTACGGCGGCCCGCAGCTGCAGCTCGCGCAGCAGGTGATGAGCCGCTTCGCCGAGGCGATCGAGCACAGCAAGGTGGACGTGGTGCCTAAGATCGTGGTCGGCGGCGGCGCCAACGGCGGGACGGGCGGCGGCAGCTCCCTGCTCGAGGCGCTGCTCGCGCTCGTGCTCTCGGACAAGCTCGGCCAGTCGGTCGGCAGCGCGCCCGGCGAGCGCGACCCGCAACTCGACGCGTACCGCAGCGACGTGCGCTCGGGCCTGATGTCCTCGCTGGGAGGAGGCGCCGGGAGCGGCGGGAAGCGCGAGGCCGACAAGCCGCGCTGACCTGTCGCGCCGAGCGGGCGTCGTCGTGCGATCCGACGGACCGCTCCCTGTGATCGCGCGCACAATCGCGGCGAAACCCTCGACAAACCGGTTCCGACCGTTGCCCCAAAGGCCCTCAAACTGCATACTTGCGCCGGAAATGGCTCCCGGTGCGTCCCTCGCCGGGAGGGGGGGACCAGCGTGACCAGGCACGGTCGGGTGTGGGGCTTCGCGGGTTCGGCCGGGCAGCGCCCGGGGCTCGGGTCGCTTGTGGCGGCAGCGACGCTTGGCGGAATGCTGCTCGCGGGCGCGCAGGCGGCGCTCGCGGCGCCGGTTTGGGTCCCGACGGACAAGCTGGCACAGCCGCGGGCGAACGCCGTCGGCATCCTGCTGCAAAACGGACGCGTGCTCGCGATCGGCGGCTCGCCCACGTCGCAGGACACCGCCGAGCTGTACGACCCGACGACGGGCGTGTGGAGCGCGGCCGACGTGCTCGGGGCCGGCCGCCAGCTCTTCTCGGCCGTCCTGCTGCGCGACGGGCGCGTGCTGGTGTGCGGCGGCAGGGACAAGAACCCGACCATCCTCGCCGCCTGCCAGGCCTACGACCCGGTCACGGAGAAGTGGAGCAACGTCGCGCCGATGCGGGTGCCGCGCGAGGACTTCACGCTCACGCTGCTCGACGACGGCACCGTGCTGGCCGCCGGCGGCATCACGCCCAGCGGCCGCGCGACGGACGAGACCGAGACCTATGACCCACCTGCCGACAAGTGGACCGACGCCGGCCTGATGAACGTCCCGCGCGCGCGGCATGCGGCCTCGCGTGCGCGCGACGGCGTGGTGCTCGTATCGGGAGGCGTCGACGACTCGTTCGTCTCCCTGCGGGCGTCGGAGACGTACAACGAGGCGACCCGCACGTGGACACCGCGCGGCAACATGCTGACGCCGCGCGCCGATCACTCGCTGACGCTGCTGCCGGACGGCCTCGTGCTGGCGGTCGGCGGCAACGCGGACGGCACGGCCGAGCGCTACAACGGCGGCACCTGGGGCTCGGCCGCGGGCCTCCCCGGCGGTGGCCTGCGCGTGGCGCACACGGCCACGATGCTGCCGAACGGCGACGTGCTCGTGGCGGGCGGCTCGGACGGCACGGGCTCCGTGGCCCTCGCCGCCACCTACCGCTACTCGAACAACCAGTGGACGAGCGAGAACCCGATGGGCGACAAGCGCTCGCGTCACATGGCGACGCTGCTGCCGGACGGGCGCGTCCTCGTGGCGGGCGGGTTCGACACGACCCCGACCGAGCTGCAGACCGCCGAGCTCTTCGACGCCGCCGGGCCGACGCTCGTCGGGACGGGCAACATGGGCGCGGTGCGCTCCAATGCCACCGCGACCCTGCTCAAGGACGGGCGCGTGCTGGTCGTCGGCGGGCTGAACGGGGGCGGTGCCCCGCAGGCGACCGCCGAGACGTACGACGCTTCGGGCGGCACCGCGACGGCGACGGCCGGCCCGATGTCCGTCCCGCGTGAAGGGCACACGGCGACACAGCTCGTGAACGGCCAGGTGCTGATCGCGGGCGGGGTCGGAGCGGGATCGTCGACGGAGCTCTACGACCCCTC
>JBGASI010000141.1:0-9529 GCA_044229815.1 Vicinamibacteria bacterium
CTGTTCGGCGTCGCCTGGACGCTCTCGCCGCTCGTCGGCGGCCTCTTCGCCACCGAGACGCACGACCTCGGCCGCCTGCTGCACTACCCGGTGCCGCTGCGGACCCTCGTCGGCTCCTCGCTGCTGGCGAACCTGTTCCGGCCGTTCGTGCTGGCGCAGCTGCCCGTGGTGGTGGCCCTGTCGTTCGGGCTTGCGGGGGCGAGCGTGCGCTGGCCGATCGCCGCGGGCGGCCTGCTGCTCGCGCTCGCGCTCGCGGTGGCGGCGGGCCAGACCGTGGGCCTCGCCGTGCACGCCCTGTCGCGCCGCCGCCGTTTCCACGACCGCGCGCGGCTCGCCGGCGTCGGCCTGGTCCTGGGCCTGAGCCTGCTGCCGCTGCTGCTGCTGGCGAACGGTCCCGCGGCCTCGTACCGGCTGCTGCGGGCGCTGCTCGACGCCGACGCCTTCGTGCTCGTCCCGTTCTCCTGGGGGGCGCGCGCGGCCGTGCACGCCGGCCGCGGCGAGGCGGCGGCCTTCCTGGGCTGGGCGGCGTCGGCGCTCCTCGCCCTGGCGCTCGTCGTCGCCCTCTCGACGCGGGTCGCGCAGGGTGTCTACCGGGGCGAGCTGGACCTCGGCGAGGCGCCGCGCCGGGCCCGGCCGGCCCGCATGCCGCTGCCCGGCGCGCTCGGGGCCCTGGTCGAGAAGGAGCTGCGGGTGAGCTGGCGCGACCCGCGGCTGAGGGCGGTCCTCTTCGCCGGCCTCCTCGCCCCGCTCGTGATCGTGCTCGCGGTCTACCGCGGGATCAGCGGCCCCTTGCCCCCGGGACTGGTGCTCGGCCTCGCGTCGCTTTCGGGGCTCGGCATCCTCGACGGCAACGTCCTCGCGCTCGAGAGGCGGGGACTGGCGCTCGTGCTCGGCTCCCCGGTGAGCCGGCTCGAGATCCTGGCGGCCAAGAACGCGAGCGCGATGCTGCTGCGGCTGCCGGCGCTCGTGATCGTGTCGCTCGCGGCGCTGCTCCTGGCCGGCCCGGCTTTCGTGCCGGCGGTCGTCGCGATCGTGCTGGCCACGCAGTTGCTCGCGGCCGCGCTGGACAACTACGCCTCGATCCTGGCGCCGGCCGTGGTGCCGGCGGCAGGCCGCGACCCCTCGAGCCAGAGCTCGGGCAGCCGCGGCCTCGCGGCCGTCGCCATGGGCCTCGCCGCGACGCTGGCGAGCCTGCTGCTCTCCGCGCCCTTCGCCTTTCTCGCCTGGCTGCCGCACCTGCTCGACGAGCGGCGGCTGTGGCTGCTGACGCTCCCGCTGGCGCTGGCGGGGGCCGGCGCGGCCTACTTCATGCTCGCCTCCGGCGCCGCGCGGCTGCTGGCCGGCCGCGAGGGCGAGCTGCTCGCGCTGGCCGGGGGGGAGGAGTAGCGTGGCGCCGCCGACCGTGGCGGTGATCGGACTGGGCCTCGTCGGGGGCTCGCTCGCGCGCTCTCTCAGCGCCGCCGGCTGGCAGGTCACGGGCATCGACTGGCCGCTGGTGGTGCGGCGCGCGCTGCGCTCGCGCGCGATCGCGGCCGGGGCCACGCGCGCCGAGGCCGCCGCGCGCTGCGACGCGGTGGTGCTGGCGGCGCCGCCCGCCACGAACCTGCGCCTGCTGCGCCGGCTTGCGCCTGCGGCGCGGCGCGGCCTGGTGGTGACCGACGTCTCGAGCGTGAAGGGCGAGATCGTGGCGGAGGCGGCGCGGCTGCGGCTGCGCACGTTCGCCGGGGGCCACCCGATGGCGGGCAGCGAGAAGCGCGGCTTCGCCGCGTCCTCGCCGACCCTGTTCCGCGACGCCGCCTGGTGGCTGGTCCCGGCGCGCGACGCGCGGGCGACGCGGCTGGTGCGCGCCCTCGTCCGCGCCACCGGCGCGCGCCCGCTCACCACCGACGCCGCGGCCCACGACCGGGCGATGGCCTTCCTCAGCCACGCCCCGCAGGTCGTCTCGTGGGCGATCCTGGACGCCGCGCGCGCCGACCCCGTGGCCCGCCGCCTGCTCAAGCACGCGGGGCCGGGCTTCCGCGGGATGACGCGCCTCGCGAAGAGCCCGCGGCCGCTGTGGCGGCAGATCCTGGCGGCGAACGACGAAGAGGTCGCGCGTGCGCTGGCGGCGATCGCGCGCGAGCTGACGAGGAGGGCGCGATGAGGGGGAGTCCCGGCCGCGTTCGGCGCCTCACGTCGACGGTGTTGGCCGCCGTCCTGCTCGCGCTGGCGGCCTGCAACAGGGGGCCGGCGCGCGACGCCCTGGCCGAGATCGAGCAGTCGCTCGCCGCCGTGCGCCCCGAGCTCGCGGAGTACGCGCCCGAGGCGCTGGCCGGCCTCGACGCGGTCGTGCGGGACGTGCGCGCGCGCCTCGACGAGGGCCGCTACACGGACGCGCTGCGCCTGGCCCAGTCCGTTCCCGCCCGCGTCGACGCGGCGCGGGCCTCAGCCGCCTCGCGCAAGCAGGCGCTGCTGGCGCAGTGGCCCCCGCTCGCGGCGGCGCTGGAGCTGCGGACGACGGCGCTGTCGAGCCGGCTCGCCGAGCTCGCCGCGGCCGCCACGCTGCCGAGGGGGCTCGACCCGCAGCGGCTGGTCGCGCTGCAGGCCGATGGCGCCGCGCTGCTGCAGGTCCAGCGCGAGGCCGCGGCCGCCGCCCGGGCGGGCGCGCTCGCGCGCGCGCTACGCCTGGGCCGCGCGGCGCTCGCGCAGGCGGACGCCCTCGCCGCCGCGCTCGGCATGGGCGTCCTCAGCGTGCCCGCCCCGCAGGCGGCTATCATCGTGCCCAGCCGGGCCGGCGGCCCGAGGAGCACCCCATGAACAAGGTCGTGACGGGCGCGGCCGAGGCCGTGCGCGACATCCCCGATGGCGCGAGCGTCATGGTGTCGGGCTTCGGCCTGTGCGGCATCCCGGAGAACCTGATCGCCGCGCTGCGCGCGCAGGGCGCGAAGGACCTGACGGTCGTCTCGAACAACGCCGGCGTCACCGACTTCGGGATCAGCTCGCTGCTGAGGAACGCGCAGGTGCGCCGGATGGTCGCCACCTACGTGGGCGAGAACAAGGTCTTCGAGGCGATGTTCCTCGACGGCACGCTCGAGGTCGAGCTGGTGCCGCAGGGCACCTTCGCCGAGCGGATCCGCGCCGGCGGCGCCGGGATCCCGGCCTTCTTCACACCGGCCGGCCACGGCACGGTGGTGGCGGAGGGGAAGGAGGTGCGCTGGTTCGACGGCAAGCCGCACCTGCTGGAGAGCGGCCTGCGCGCCGACTTCGCCCTGGTCAAGGCCTGGAAGGGCGACAGCGCCGGCAACCTGGTCTTCCGCAAGACGACCCGCAACTTCGCGCCGATGATGTGCGCGGCCGCCCGCACCACGATCGCCGAGGTGGAGGAGCTCGTGCCCGCCGGCGCCATCGACCCCGACGCGGTCCACACGCCCGGGATCTACGTGCGGCGGATCTTCCAGGGCAGAGGCTACGAGAAGAGGATCGAGCGGCGGACGCTGCGCGGCGAGGGCGCAGCCGAGGCGGACCCCCGGCGCGAGCGCATCGTGCGCCGGGCCGCGCTCGAGATGCGGGACGGCTTCCACGTGAACCTCGGGATCGACATGCCGACGCTCGCCGCCAACCACCTGCCGCCCGGCGTCTCGATCGTGCTGCACTCCGAGAACGGCATGCTCGGCGTCGGTCCCTACCCGGAGCCCGGGCGCGAGGACCCGGACCTGATCAACGCCGGCAAGGAGACGGTCTCCGAGCTGCCGGGCAGCGCCTACTTCTCGAGCGCCGAGTCCTTCGCCATGGTGCGCGGCGGCCACGTCGACCTGACGATCCTCGGCGCGCTGCAAGTCGACCGCGAGGGCAACCTCGCGAACTGGACGATCCCCGGCAAGATGGTGAAGGGCATGGGCGGCGCGATGGACCTGGTGGCCGGCGCCCGGCGCGTGGTCGTCACCATGGAGCACACGGCGCGCGACGGCAGCCCGAAGATCCTGACGCGGTGCACGCTGCCGCTCACCGGCTGCCGCTGCGTGAGCCTGATCGTCACGGAGCTGGGCGTGATCGAGGTCGTGCCCGAGGGACTGCTGCTGCGCGAGATCGCGCCGGACACGACGCTCGAGGAGCTGAAGCGGGCGACGGGCGCCCCGCTGCTGGTCGCGCCCGACCTGAAGACGATGGCGTTCTGAGGTCGGGCTGCGCGGCGCGGCCGGAGCGGCCGGCCGCCGGGAGGTCGCCACGGCGAGGCAGGTCGCGATCGACTGGGCCGGTGTGATGCGGGCGCTCGTGCGCCGCGCGGCCGAGAGCAGCGCCTACCTCGACGCCCAGACGGGGGAGGTCGTCCACCTGACCGAGGGCTGGAGCGACGACTGGGGCTTCTCCGAACAGGACCTCGGCGAGGCGCTCGCCAGCGGCCGGCTGGTCGCGATCGAGCCGGTGCCGCTCGAGACCGAGCTGGGCTGGCGCCGCGCCTTCGTCGCGACGCTCGAGGACGACTGGCCGCGCGACGCGCTCGAGGCCGCGCTCGGGGCCGAGGCGCCGCTCGCCGCGTTCGACGCCGCGCTCGGGCGCCACCCGCGCGAGCGTTGCGCCTGGCTCGCCTGCCGCGACGCCCGGCTGCAGGCGGTGCTGCGCGCCTGGCTCGACGCGAACGACGTCCAGCCGCTCGGCGAGCCGCCGCGTGGGCGCGCCTGAGCGCGCGCGCCGCAGCGGCCTGAAGCAAGCGCACGGTTGACACGTGCTCGCGTTTCCCCCTATCGTTGGCCATCCGGTCCAAGTAGAGCTGGCTGTCGCCCGCTCCCTCCATCTCCGCTCCGTCTCCGCTCAGGAAGAAGCCATGGCCAACGACGATTCCACGCCCGTCCCGCCCCCGCCGGCCTCCGGCGACGGCGCGGGAGGCGGCTCGCACCGCCGCGGCCGCGGCGGCAAGGGCGAGCACGCGCCGCGCAAGAGCCGGCTGCCGCAGCGCGACGTGGCGGAGGACGAGGCCGCCGACGGCGGGGCGACCGTGGCGGTCGCCGCGGCCGAGCCCGCGGCGGTCGAGGCCGAGGCCCGCCGGCTCGATCTCGCGGTGCTCAAGGAGATGAGCATCCAGAAGCTGATCGAGGTCGCGAAGGACCTCGAGATCCCGGGCGCCTCCTCGATGAAGAAGCAGGAGCTGGTGTTCCAGATCCTGCGCGCGCAGGCGGAGAAGGAAGGCCTCATCTTCTCCGAGGGCGTGCTCGAGATCCTGCCCGACGGCTTCGGCTTCCTGCGGGCGCCCGAGTACTGCTACCTGCCGGGCCCGGACGACATCTACGTCTCGCCCTCGCAGATCCGCAAGTTCGACCTGCGCACCGGCGACACGATCAGCGGCCAGATCCGCCCGCCGAAGGAGGACGAGCGCTACTTCGCCCTCATCAAGGTCGACGCGGTCAACTTCGAGCCGCCCGACCGCGCGAAGGAGAAGATCTTCTTCGACAACCTCACCCCGCTCTACCCGCAGGACCGGATCCGGCTCGAGACGACGCCCGACCAGGTCACGACGCGGGTGATGGATCTCCTCAACCCGCTCGGCAAGGGCCAGCGGGCGCTGATCGTGGCCGCCCCCCGCACGGGCAAGACCATGATCCTGCAGGCGATCGCGAACGCCGTGACCACGAACCACCCCGAGATCGTGCTGATCGTGCTGCTGATCGACGAGCGCCCGGAAGAGGTCACCGACATGCAGCGCTCGGTGCACGGGGAGGTGATCTCCTCCACCTTCGACGAGCCCGCCGACCGCCACGTGCAGGTGGCCGAGATGGTGCTCGAGAAGGCGAAGCGCCTCGTCGAGCACAAGAAGGACGTGGTGATCCTGCTCGACTCGATCACGCGCCTGGCGCGCGCCTACAACACGATCGTGCCGCCCTCGGGCAAGGTGCTCTCGGGCGGCGTCGACTCGAACGCGCTGCAGCGGCCGAAGCGCTTCTTCGGCGCCGCGCGCAACGTGGAGGAGGGCGGCAGCCTGACGATCATCGCGACCGCGCTCGTCGAGACCGGCTCGCGCATGGACGAGGTGATCTTCGAGGAGTTCAAGGGCACCGGCAACGCGGAGCTCGTGCTCGATCGCAAGCTGACCGACAAGCGCATCTTCCCCTCGCTCGACATCAACCGCTCGGGCACGCGCAAGGAAGAGCTGCTCGTCCCGGCCGCCGAGCTCAACCGCGCCTGGATCCTGCGCAAGGTGCTCTCGGCGCTCTCGCCGGTCGAGGCCATGGAGCTGCTGATCGAGCGGCTGTCGAAGACGAAGTCCAACAAGGAGTTCCTCGACAGCATGTCGGGCGGCGGCTAACCGCCGCCCCGGTCGCTCACTCTCCCGGTTCGGGGCTGGTGTCGCCGAGCCCGGCGCGGATCGAGACCTGCTGGGTCTGGGACAGGATGTTCTTGCCGGCCTTGCGCAGCGTGACCTTGACCAGGTAGAGCCCCGCCTGCGGGTACAGGTGGTGGGCGGTGAAGCGGCGCTCGATCTTCGAGCTGCCCGCCACCCAAGGGTCGCAGTCGGCCTCCTGCACGCTCTTGCCGCCGTCGCCCCACTCCCACTCGGTCTCGGGGCAGTACAGCTCCTCGACGTCGTCGCCGCCCTTCAACTCGGCGGTGAAGAGGATCTCGGCCGGCGAGAAGGCGAACCGCGGCGACGAGCGCAGCTCGAGGCCGGGCTTCTTCAGCTTCTTCCCGTCCTCGGCCGCGAGAGCGGACGCGGCGAGGCCGAGGCACGCGACGACCGCCAGTGCGTTGCGCAGCACGTCACCCTCCTGTGTTCGGGATCCCCCGGACCATTCTAGTCGCTCCCGGCCCCCGTCGTGCGACCTCGCGAATCGCGCGAGAATCGGCAGATGAGGATCGAGCCCCCGGTCGCCGCCCGCGAGAAACGCCTCGCCGCGCTGCTCGCGGCGGCAGGACGCGACGCGGGAGATGCGCAGCTCGCGGCGACGGTCGAGGACGCGCAGTTGCTCGGCAGCCTCGCGCTGGCCGGCGTCTCCTGTTCGTGGGACGAGGTGCGCGCTTCGCGCCAGGGCGCCGGGCCCAAAGAAGCGCTGGCCCTGCGCCGCGCGCTCGCCGCGGTGCCGCCCCTGGCGCCGTTCACGGTCGCGGCCCTGCGCGCCTGGCACGAGGCGCTCGCCGGGCCCGTCGGTTTCCGGCGCGGGGAGAGCGAGCGCGAGGGCGCGCCCGTCGCGCCGGCGGAGCGAATCGCCGACCGGCTGGCGATCCTCGAGCAGTGGCTCGCGACCCCGGGCATCCGGGACCTCACGCCCGCCCAGGCCGCCGGCCTCGCCTACGCGCGGATCGTCGAGGTGCGCCCGTTCGACGACGGGAACGGCCGCCTCGCGCGCCTCGCGGCCTCGCACCTGATGGTGGCCGGCGGCATGCGGCCGCCGGTGCTCGTGGCCGGCGACGGGCCGTACCTCGTCGCCTGCCTGCGCGCCGCCTTCCGCCTCGACACGGAGCCGCTCGTCTCGCTGCTGGCCGAGGCCTCCGCGCGGGCCCTCGAGGTGATGATCCAGTCGCTCGAGAAGGGCGTCGCCTGAGCCGCGGCCTCAGCCGCGCGCGTGCAGCGCCAGCAGCAGCCAGCCGAGCAGCATGCCGAGGCCGCCGATCGGCGTCAGCGCGCCCAGCCAGCGCGGCGCGCCCAGGGCCATGGCGTACAGCGTGCCGCTGAAGACCGCGCTGCCGGCGAGGAACGACCAGCCGGCCGCGTGGCCGCCCGGCCGCTGCTGCTGCAGCAGCCCGAAGAGCACGAGCGCCAGCGCGTGGAAGAGCTGGTAGCGCGCCGCGGTCTCCCACCACGCGAGCCCCTGCTCGCTCGCCGTCGCCTTGAGCCCGTGCGCCCCGAAGGCCCCGAGGCCCACGCCCAGCAGGCCCCACAGCGCCCCCGCCACGATCCAGTTCATGAGCGACGCTCCCTCGCGCCAGTCTACGGTGGCCCGCCCGTGCGCGCCACCGTCGGCGGGTGGAGCCGCCTCGTCAGAACAGGTTCAGGCGCTCGCCCTCCGGCGCGCCGGGGCCGGCCACGATCCGCCGCTCTCCGGTGGCGAAGTCGATCCGGACCAACCGGTTCTCCGTGTCGCGGAAGAACTGCACGCTGTGCGGGCCGCTGCCCGGAGCGGGCTCGGCGGGGGCGGTCCAGAAGCCCATGGCCGGTCGCAGGCCCTCGAGCCGCTCGACCACCCGGCCGTCGGCCAGGTCGACGACCAGCGTGTCCTCGCGCAGGAACGCGCTGCGGAAGGCCGAGACCAGGATCCGCCCCGGCGCCACCTCCGGTCCGAGGCTCAGGCCGGCGGACTCGATCGGGACGTTGACGGCCCCGAGCCGGACGCCCGTCGCGTCGAACAGCGTCAGCATGGCGGCGGGTCCCGCGGGTCCATGGTCGGCGGCCGCCGGTGTGCCCTCGCCGACGACGATCCGGCCGTCCGCCAGGAAGGCCGTAGCCGGCCGGCTACTCGATTCCGAGAGCGTGGCGATCATCCGGCCGTCCGCCCCGTCCCGCAGGCGCACGCTACCGTCCCAGGTGAGCAGCCGCGTCCCGTCGTCGTTCGGCACGACGCTGCCCCAACCCGGCGTCTTCGTCGTGGCGACCGCGAACGGGACGAGCCGTGACCGGCCGTCGACCGCCAGGTCCACCACGGCCAGCTCGGCACGCCGGGTCTCGGCCGATGCCACGAGCCAGGCCCGTGCCTGGCCTTCCGTGAGGAAACGGGCGAGCACCGGCCGCCAGCCCGGCTTGATCGTGACGGTCGCGAGCCGACGGCCCGAGGCCAGTTCGAAGAGCGAGGCACCCGACTCGTGGGCCATGAACAGCGAGGCCGCCGAGGCCGACACGGCGAAGGCCGAGACCCAGGAAGGCGGCACGCTCGACTCCAGCGCGACCATGCGCGCGCGCGGCCGCTCGGCGGTCAGGTCGAAGAGGGTGACGCGCGTGCCGCCCCGGCCGGCGTCGTAGCCCGTCAGCACGCAGGCGCGCCCCGACGCCGCGAAGACGGCGCCTTCGGCCCCGTCCCAGCGTCGGCCGGGCGCCTCGAACATGGCGCTGGCGGGCAGCGACCGGCGCACGTAGCGCCCGCTCTGCGTGTCGACCAGCAGGCTGTGGCCGTAATAGCCGCTCCGTTCCGCCGAGCCCCCCAGGTAGACCCAGCGACCCGCCGGATCGCGCGTGACGGCCCAGGTGCGCAGCGCGCTCGGGTCGACGGACAGGGCCCACTGCAGGTTGCCCGCGGCGAGCGCCAGGCTCAGCGCGATCACCGCCCAGAAGCCGAGAGACCCCGCGCGGTGCGCGCGCTGGAGGTCGCTGCGGCCGATCGCCACCTGAGCCAGGCTGCCGACCACCAGCGCCAGGGCCAGCGGCAGCAAGAGGGTCAGGGGCACCCAGGCCGCGCCGAATCCCATGACGCCGATGCCGTAGAGTATGAGCGGCGCCACGAAACGCCAGGTGGCCCAGAGCGCGGCGAGCAGCAGCGCGCCGTCGACGACGAGCCACGCCGAGCGCGAGCGCAGCGCGACCGCGCTCGCGTTGGCGAGGCCGACGATCAGCACGACGAACGTCAGCAAC
>JBGASI010000142.1:0-9501 GCA_044229815.1 Vicinamibacteria bacterium
CGCTCACGCAGGCCGGCGCCCCGCCGGCCAACGCCCTGATCATCCGACTCGCCGCCGACCCGTGGATCAGCAGGCGGTCATCGACCCGCGCGTACGTCGACGGGATGACGAAGGGCTGCCCTCCGTCCACGAAACCGACGTGGCAGACGAGCCCCTCGTCGAGGATCGCCTGGATCGTGGAAGTCTCGTAGCGAGCGCGATCCGGCAGGCGCCGGACCGTCGTGCGTCGCGTGGGGCCGGAGCGGCTCGGGTCGCTCACGGCTGCGGCTCAGTAGTCGTCGTCTTCGACGATGTCGTCGCGGCGCCGGCGCGGGCTCGTCTTGCGAGCCGGCTTCTGGTCCGGCTTCTTCTGGAACCTGCGACCCCGCGTGTCGCCCGACTCCTCGGGAGGAGGGAAGGGCGAGGGCGTGCGGTAACCGCCGCCCGGCGGGCGCGAGAAGCCGCCGCCGCCTCCGCCACCGCCCGGCCGCGAGTAGCCGCCGGCGCCCGGTGGCCGCGAGAAGCCGCCCCCGCCAGCGGGTCGCGAGAAGCCGCCTCCCGGCCCGCCGGCACCGGCGGGGCGAGGCGGCCGGTTCTCGGCCTCGTTGACGCGCAGCGGCCGGCCCTTGAGATCCCGGCCGTTCAACTGCTCGATGCACTTCTTGGCGCCGTCCTCGCTCTCGAACTCCACGAACGCGAAGCCGCGCGGGCGCCCCGTCTCACGGTCGGTGGGAACCTTCGCGTCCACGACCCGCCCCGCTGCGCTGAAGGCCTCGATGAGCTCCTCGCGCGTGACGTCGAAGCTCAGGTTGCCCACGAAAACCTTGTTCGAAATGGCTCGTCTCCTTGAAACGTCCGCGCCCCGGGGCGACCCCTCGCCCGGCGCGTGCACTTCGCCCAGCGAATACACCGAACGTCGGAGGAGCGTAGCAGAAAGCAAGGCCCTTTCCAACGAAGGGGATCCCGCCAGGGCGCCACGCGCTGGCGGGCGCGGGTGTATAAGGAGGCCCCATGGCCAGCACGAGGGTCACGCCGGTCACGACTCCCGCCGAGCGCTCGGAGTTCGTCGCCCTCCCCTACGCGCTGCACCGCGGCGACCCCTGCTGGACCCCCCCGTTGCGCCGCGACGTCCGCGCCCTCATCGACCCCGCCTGCAACCCCTTCTTCGCGCACGCCGAGCGCGAGCTGTTCCTCGCCCGCTCCGGCGGCCGGGTCCTCGGCCGCATCGCCGCGATCCGCGACCGCCTTCACCTCGAGACGCACGGCGACGGCGCCGGCTTCTTCGGCTTCTTCGAGTGCACGGACGACCCCGCGGTCGCGCGCGCCCTGCTCGACGCCGCGGCGGGCTGGCTGCGCGAGCGCGGCCTGCGCTGCCTGCGCGGCCCGGTCAACCCGTCGCTGAACGACGAGGCCGGGCTGCTCGTGGACGGGTTCGACACCCCGAGCGTCCTCATGATGCCGCACAACCCGCGCTACTACCCCCCGCTCGTCGAGGCGGCGGGCTTCGTCAAGGCGAAGGACCTGTTGGCCTTCCAGAGCACGGGCACGGAGTTGCCGGCCCGGCTCGTCGAGGCGACGCAGATCGTGCGCCAGCGCTTCGGCATCACCTGCCGGCGTCTCGACTTCGGCCGATTCGCGGAAGAGATCGCCCTGATCAAGCGCCTGTTCAACGCAGGCTGGGAGCGCAACTGGGGGCACGTGCCGCTCACCGACCGCGAGATCGACCACCTCGCGGCCCAGCTGCGGCCGATCGTGGTCCCCGAGCTGGTCGTGTTCGCCGAGCGCGCCGGCGAGCCCGTCGGCTTCGCCGCGGCCGTGCCGGACTTCAACGTGGCCCTGCGGGCGAACCCGTCCGGCCGGCTCTTCCCGGGCATCCTGAAGGTGCTCTGGGCGCGCCGACGCATCACCCGCCTGCGCGTGATCCTGCTGGGCGTGCTGCCGGAGTGGCACCTCAAGGGCGTCGACGCGCTCCTCTACCGCAGGATCTGGGAGGACGGTCGGAAGAAGGGCTTCGATTGGGCCGAGGCGGGCTGGGTCCTCGAGGACAACCGACCGATGGTCAACGGCCTCAAGCGGATGGGCTTCGAGGTCTACAAGACGTACCGGGTGTTCGAGAGGCCGCTCTGAGAGCGGCGCTCACCGGCGGTACGGGCTTCGTCGGGTCGCACCTCGCGCAGGCGCTCGCCACGCGCGGCGTGGAGTTGACCGCGCTCGCGCGCTCCGCCGCGAAGGCGGCGCCGCTGCGCGCGCTCGGCTGCCGCGTCGTCAGCGGCGGCCTCGACGACGACGCGGCGCTCGCCGCCCTGGTGCAGGGCCAGGACGTGGTCTTCCACGTCGCCGGGCTCGTGGCCGCGCGTTCCCCGGCGGAGTTCCTGCGCACGAATGCCGACGCCACCGCCCGCCTGGCCCGCGCGGCGGCCCTGGCCGGAGTGCGGCGGCTGGTGCTCGTTTCCTCGCTGGCGGTCAGCGGGCCCTCGCTGCCGGGCCGCGCGGCCGAGGAGCGGGACCTGCCCGCGCCCGTGACCGCCTACGGTCGCAGCAAGCTGGCCGGCGAGCAGGCCGCGCGCGCCAGCGGGGCGCCCCTTACGATCGTGCGCCCGCCCGCCGTCTACGGTCCGCGCGACCGGGCGTTTCTCGCGCTGTTCCGCTGGGCCTCGCACGGCCTCGTTCCCCTGCTCGGCGACGGCTCGCAGGAGCTGACGCTCGTCCACGCTCGCGACCTCGCTCTTGCCCTCGTGGCGGCGGCGGAGAGCCCGCAGGCGCTGGGCGGCACCTACCACGCCGCCCACCCGACCGTCGTCACGCAGCTCGAGCTGGCCCTGGCCATCGGGCGGGCGGTGGGCCGTCCGGTCCGCACCCTGCGGCTGCCCTCGCCGGTCGTACGCGCCGCGCTGGCGACGGCGGGCACGCTCACGCGGGCGCTCGGCGGCGCGCCGCTCCTCGACGCCGACAAGGCCCACGAGCTGCTCGCCCCCGGCTGGGTGGCCTCGAGCCAGGCGCTGTGGCGCGACGCCGGCTGGAAGGCCCTCATCGGCCTCGACGAAGGCCTGGCGGAAACCGCGCGCCACTACCGGGAGGCGGGATGGCTGCGGCCCCGCTGACCGCGATCGACCGCGCGACCCTCGCGTACCTGGCGCTGGCCTTCGGCTTCACGCTGGCCTTCGGGCCGCGCACCCTGCCGGCGGCGGCGCTGCTCCCCGCCGCCCTCGCCGCCGTCGCCGCGATCGCGCTCTGGCTCGCCCCGAGGGCCCGCCGGGCGGCCCCTGGGGCCAGCTTCGTCGCCGAGTTCTACCCGCTGCTGCTCGCGTTCGCGTTCTACACCGAGGTGGGCCTCGTCAACACGGCGCGTGGCGTGAGCCACGACGCCCTCGTCCAGCGCTGGGAGCAGGCCCTGTTCGGCAGTCAGCCGTCGCTCGCCTGGATTCGCGCCTTCCCGTCTCCCGCCTGGAGCTGGCTCCTGCACGCGGCCTATCTCTCGTACTACCCGATCCTCGTCGCCTCGCCGCTCGGGCTGTGGCTCGCGGGCCGACGCGACGCCTCGCGCGGCGCGCTGCTCGCGATCATGACCACGTTCTACGCGTGCTACACGATCTTCCTCCTCTTCCCGGTCGCGGGGCCCCGCTACAGCTTCCCGGCCGCCCGAAACGCCGCCACGGCCGTTCCGGCGGCCGCTCTGACGCACCGCCTCCTCGAGTCGGGCTCGGCCTGGGGCACGGCCTTCCCCTCGTCCCACGTGGCGGCGGCGCTCGTCGCGGCGGCCTGCGCCTGGCGCGGGCTGCGTCCGCTCGGCGGCGCGCTGCTGCCCATCGCCTGCCTGCTCTCCCTCGCGACGGTGTACGGGCAACTGCACTACGGCTGCGACGCGCTCGCCGGGGCGGCCGTCGCCGTCGCCGTCCTGATCGCGCTGCCGCGAGCGGGTTATCATGCGCCCGCCACGCCGGACGGCCCTTGAGCGCGCCCGCCAAAGAACGGAGCCCTTCGATGAGAAAAGCCCCTGCCGCCGCCGTACTCACGATCGCCGCGGGTCTCGCGGCCGGATTCGCCGTCGCCGAAGAGCGGCTGGACTGGGCCACGATCGGCCGCATCCGCGACGAGGGCTTCCGCCACTCGCAGGTGATGGAGACCGCGGCGCAGCTCACCGACGTCTTCGGCGGCCGCCTGACCGGCTCGCCGCAGTACAAGAAGGCGGCCGACTGGTCGCGCCAGCAGCTCGAGACCTGGGGCCTGTCCGACGCGCGGCTCGAGAGCTGGTCGTTCGGCCGCGGCTGGAGCTACGAGCGCTGCACGGCGCGCGTCACCGCCCCCACGTCGTTCCCGCTGTGGGCGATCCCGAAGGCCTGGACCGCGGGCACCGGCGGGCTCGTCAAGGGCAAGGCCGTCCGCGTCAAGCTCGACTCCGAGGCCGACGTCGAGAAGTGGAAGGGCAAGCTGGCCGGCGCCGTGATCTGGGCCGGCGAGCCGCGCGAGCTCAAGGGGCCCGAGGAGGGCGGCGTCTTCAAGCGCTACACGGAGCAGCAGCTCGACGACCTCGAGAAGTACCAGGTGCCCGGGCGCGGCGGGCGCGGCGCGATGGGCCCGGCCGACCGCGAGGCCTTCGCGAAGCGCCGCCGCCTCCAGGCGGCGCTCGACAAGCTCTACGCCCAGGAGAAGCCGCTCGCGGTGATCGAGCCCTCCGAGCGCGACGCCGACGTGCTCCGCCTCGGCTCCGGCGGCTCGCGCAAGGTCGGCGACCCGCAGGCCGTCACGCAGCTCGTCGTCTCGGCCACCCAGTGGAACCGGGTGGCGCGCCTGCTCGAGCGCAAGCTCGAGGTCGAGGTCGAGCTCGACGTGCAGGCCACGTTCCACGAGGCGGACGCGAACGGCTACAACGTCGTGGCCGAGCTGCCGGGGACGGACAAGGCCCAGGGCGAGGTCGTGATGCTGGGCGCGCACCTCGACTCGTGGCACCCCGCCACCGGCGCGACGGACGACGCCGCCGGCGTCGCCGTGATGATGGAGGCGCTGCGCATCCTCAAGGCGATCGACGCCAAGCCGAAGCGCACGATCCGGGTCGGCCTCTGGGGCGGGGAAGAGCAGGGCCTGCTCGGCTCGCGCGCCTACGTCTCCGACCACTTCGCCTCGCGGCCCGAGCCCAAGGAGCCCGCGCCGGGCGAGCTGCCCTCCTTCATGCGCAACGACCCGCCGGCGCCGATCACGCTCAAGCCCGAGCACGCGAAGCTGTCGGGCTACCTCAACCTCGACAACGGCACCGGTCGCATCCGCGGCGTCTACCTGCAGGAGAACGCGGCGATGAAGCCCGTGTTCGACGCCTGGCTCGAGGCCGTGAAGGACCTCGGCGTGACGCGCGTCACCATGCGCAACACCGGCGGCACCGACCACCAGTCCTTCGACGCGGCAGGCCTGCCCGGCTTCCAGTTCATCCAGGACCCGATCGAGTACGCGGACGGCAACTTCTTCGGGACGCACCACACGACGATGGACACCTACGACCGGCTGCAGCGCGAGGACCTGATGCAGGCGGCGGTCGTGATCGCCACCTTCGCCTGGCAGGCGGCGATCCGCGACGAGCGCCTGCCGCGCAAGCCTCTGCCGCCGACCACGGAGCCCGTCGCCGCCCCGTCGCTCAAGACCCGCAAGGGCGCGACGCGGCCGGCGGCCGAGGCCCCGGCGGCGGCGAAGGCCGCGCGGCCCTAGCCGAGACGGCGGCCCGGGCGGCGCAAGCTTCGCCGCCCGCGGCCGCCGGCGTCCCACCCGCGGGCTGGGATATGCTCGCAGCATGCCTCCCGAGCGCATTCCCGCGATCAAGGTCCTGCTGCTGCCGAAGGACACGAACGCCCACGGGACCATCTTCGGCGGCGTGATCCTCTCGCACATCGACCTGGCCTCGGCCGTCGAGGCGCGCAAGACGGCGGCCCGGCGCTGGGTCACGAAGGCGATGCGCGAGGTCGAGTTCCACGAGCCGGTCTTCCTCGGCGACATCGTGAACTTCTTCACGCAGACCGTGCGCGTCGGGCGCACTTCGATCACCGTTCGCGTGTCGGTCGAGGCCGAGCGCTGGGGCGGCGGCCAGGGCGAGCACGTGAAGGTGACCGAGGCCGAGGTGGTGCTCGTGGCGGTGGACGATACCGGGCGGCCCACGCCGATCCACGCCGAGGCGACGACGCTCGCGTGAGCGCCCCGTCGAGCGCCGGCTCCCGTCGGTTCAAGGTCGTCTGTCCGCACGACTGCCCCGACACCTGCGTGATGACCGTCGACGTCGAGGGCGGTCGCGCCGTCGCGCTCGGCGGCGACCCCGACCACCGCTTCACGCAGGGCTTCCTGTGCGCGAAGGTGAACCGCTACCTCGAGCGCGTCTACAGCCCGCAGCGCCTGCTGCACCCGTTGCGCCGCGTCGGGAAGAAGGGCGAAGGGCGCTTCGAGCGCGTGTCGTGGGACGAGGCGCTCGCCGCGATCGCCTCGCGCCTGCGCGCGATCGCCGACGAGCACGGTCCGCAGGCGATCCTGCCCTACTCCTACGCCGGGAACATGGGGCTGCTCGGCTACGGCAGCATGGACCGCCGCTTCTTCCACGCGCTCGGCGCGAGCCTGCTCGATCGCACCATCTGCGCCTCCGCGGGCGCGGCCGGCTACAAGGCCAGCGTGGGGCGCTCGATCGGCCTCGACCCCGAGGCGATCGTGCACGCCCGGCTGATCCTCGCCTGGGGCGCGAACATCGTGAGCTCGAACGTGCACCTGTGGCCGTTCGTCGAGGAAGCGCGCCGGCGCGGCGCGCGGCTGGTGACGATCGATCCCTACCGCTCGCGCACCGCGGAGATGTCGGATCGGCACCTCGCGCCGCTGCCGGGGACCGACGCCGCGCTCGCGCTGGGCATGATGCACGTGCTCTTCCGCGAGTCCCTCGAGGACCGCGACTACCTCGAGCGCCACAGCGTCGGCGCCGCCGAACTGCGGGCCCGGGCCCTCGAGTGGACGCCGCAGCGCGTGGCGGCCGTCACCGGTCTCGCCGCCGACGAGATCGAGTGGCTCGCGCGCGAGTACGGCCGGACGCGGCCGACGGCCATCCGCGTCAACTACGGCCTCAACCGCCACGCCGGTGGCGGCATGGCCGTGCGCACGATCGCCTGCCTGCCGGCCGTGACCGGCGCCTGGCGCGACCTCGGCGGCGGCGTACTGCTGTCCACTTCCGGGGCGTTCCCGGTCGACGAGGCGGCGCTGCAGCGCCCCGACCTGATCCCCGCCGGCACGCGAACGCTCAACATGAGCCAGCTCGGCCGCATCCTCAGCGACGCGACCCTCACCCCGCCCGTGAAGGCGCTGTTCGTCTACAACTCGAACCCGGCCGCCGTCGCGCCCGAGCAGGAGCAGGTCCGCGCCGGCCTCGCGCGCGAGGACCTCTTCACCGTCGTGCACGAGCTGTTCCAGACGGACACCGCGGACTTCGCCGACTTCGTCCTGCCGGCCACGACGACGCTCGAGCACTTCGACCTGCACAAGGCCTACGGCCACCTGTACCTCAGCCTCAGCCGGCCCGCGATCGCGCCGCTCGGCGAGGCGCTCGCGAACACCGAGCTGTTCCGCCGGCTCGCCGCGCGGATGGGCCTCGACCACCCCTGCCTGCGCGAGAGCGACGAGCAGATGGCCCGCCAGGCGCTCGACTGGGCGCACCCCAACCTGCGGGGCATCAGCTACGAGCGGCTCGAGCGCGAGGGCTCGCTGCGCCTCGCCGTGCCCGACCCGCACGTCCCCTTCGCCGAGGGCGGCTTCCCGACGCCCTCGGGCAAGTGCGAGCTGCGCTCGGAGCGGCTCGCCGCCGAGGGCCGCGAGCCGCTGGCGGACTACGTCCCGCCGCGCGAGGGACCGACGAGCTCGCCCGAGCGGGCCCGCCGCTACCCGCTCGCCTTCATCTCGCCGCCCGCCCACCACTTCCTGAACTCGACCTTCTCGGCGCAGCCGGTCTTCGTGCGCCGCGAGGGCGAGCCGAGCGTCACCCTGCACCCGGACGACGCCCGCGCCCGCGGCATCGCCGACGGCGACGACGTGCGCGTCTTCAACGACCGGGGCGCCTTTCTCGCGCGCGCGAGGGTGTCGGACGCCGCCCGGCCGAGCCTGGTCGTCGGGCTGTCGATCTGGTGGGCCAAGATGTGCCCGGGCGGCCGCAACGCCAACGCCGTCACCAGCCAGGAACTCACCGACATGGGCGCCGGCGCGACCTTCTACGACGTCCTGGTCGAGGTGGAGCGTGCCCCGCTCGACGCGCACTCGCTGCCCGATCGCTCACGAGCCGCGAGCGAAGCGAGCGCTCCCGGCTCCACGGCGGCCGCACAGTCCCCGTCCGATCGGCCACAGAATGCGAGCGAAGCGGGATTCACTCCCGCGCAGCGAGCGGGGGGTCTGGGGGGGGCGGCGCAGCCCCCCCCAGAACAGAGTTGATCGGCGCCTACGTCGCCTCGATGGTCGTGACGCTCATCCAGTACCTGCGCACCCGCGACCACCGTGTCCTCGCGCTGCTCGCCCTCTTCGCGTTCCAGGCCCTCGCCCTGACGCTCGACTGGTGGGACTTCCGGAAGGAGGTCTTCCAGACCGCGTCCTGCGCCGCCGGCCTCGCGCTCCTCCTGATGCTGACCCTGCGGCATCCCGCCACGGCCCCGAAGCCGGCGCCGGGAGGCGATGACCCGCCGCCGGCCGCGCCGCGCGAGCCTCCCGCGGGCGACTGAGCGCCTCCGCTGCCGACCCGGGCGCGCTAGACTAGCCTCATGACCAAGACGGCCCGTCCCGCACCCGCCCGCCTGATCTACGCGGCGTCCGAGACGGACGCCGACCTGCTCTACCCGACCCGCTTCTTCGCGCCCGACCCGTTCCTCTTCGTCCAGAAGGGCGCCACGCGGATCCTCTTCGCGAGCGACCTCGAGCTGGACCGCGCGAAGTCCCAGGCCAGCGTCGACCGCGTGCTCTCGTGGTCGAAGATCGCCGCGCCGCTCGAGAAGGACGGCCGCCGGGCCCCGGTCGCCGACGTCATCGCGCTGGCCCTGGGCCGGCTCGGCCTCAAGCGCGTCGAGGTGCCGCACAGCTTCCCGCTCGGGCTCGCGATGGAGCTCGACGCCCGCGGGATCCGCCTCGATCTCGGCCCGGACCCGTTCTGGCCGGAGCGCGAGCTCAAGGAGCCGCGCGAGGTGAAGGCGATCGAGGCCTCGCTGCGGGCGGCCGAGGCGGGCCTGCTGGCCGGGATCGAGGCGCTGCGCGGCTGCCGCATCCGCGGCGGCTGGCTGTGGCGGGACGGCCGGAAGTTCACGGCGGAGGACCTGCGCGCGGTCGCCAACACGCGGATGATGGCCGACGGCTACCTGCCCTCGCACACGATCTGTGCCCACGGCGACCAGGCGGTCGACCCGCACGAGGAGGGGCACGGCCCGATCCGCGCGCACTCGCCGATCGTGATGGACATCTTCCCGCGCTCGGAGAAGACGGGCTACTTCGGCGACCTGCCGCGCACCGTGGTGCGCGGCAAGGCGAGCTTCGCGCTGC
>JBGASI010000143.1:0-9492 GCA_044229815.1 Vicinamibacteria bacterium
AGTGGCGCTCCACCACCGCGGCGAGCGCGAACGCGTTCGAGGCGTGACCGGACGGGAACGACTTCTTGTCGCTGCCGTCGGGGCGCTCGCGGCCGACCGCCTCCTTGATGAGGGTCGTGTAGCCGTAGTTGACGAGCGTCGCGTCGAGCAGGTCGTACGTCATCGCCCGGAAGCGCGGCCCGTTGGCGAAGCGGCCCACCGTGAAGAGGCCGAGGACCGCGAGCCGCATCACCGCGGGATCGGCGCCGTCCTCGAGCGACTTGCCGAAGGAATGCCGCGGGTCGGCGATCGAGTCGCGAACGTCGTCGTCGAACAGCGAGCCGACGCCGGTCGCACCTCCGCCGATGAGCACCGGCGCGAGGTTGTCCTTGTGGAAGACCCCGATCGTGCCGCGGAGCAGGCTCGCGGGAAAGCGCCGGAGGGTGCGGCGCCCGTCGTCGCGCACCCGCGTGCGCGTGGTCGCATCGGTGAGGGCACTGGCGGCGGGCTGGGCAGGCGCGGCCGGGTCCTGTGCGGGGCGCCGGGCCTCGTCCTGTGAGGCGCCCGCGGAGCCCGCCGCGAGCAGCCAGGAGGCCGCGAGCCACGCCGTGGCCGCCCGGGACCCCACCGGACACTTCATCGCGTCGTCGACTGTGCTCCAGGCGCCGCTTGCGCGGACGCTAGAGCTGGTCTTCCCAGGCGAAGGAGTTGAACCAGTACTTGCGCTTCTCGGCGAGCCAGCCGGTGTCCTGCTGATAGCGGATCCAGGTGTCGAGGAACGCGAGGAAGTCCGCGTCGCCCTTGCGCACGGCGAAGGCCTGGCGGCTCTTGGCGAGCGGATCGGCCAGCGGCAGGAAGAGCTTGTCGGCGGCCTTCGTGGAGAGGAACTCCGGGGCCGGGCTCCAGCCGACGATCGCGGTCACCTTGCCGGTGAGGACCGCGTCGAGCGCCGCGTCCTCGTCGTCGAGCGGCTGGATCTTCGCCTTCGGGAAGGCCTGCCGCGCGACGCCCTCTCCCGCGCCCCCCGCGCGGACGCCGATCGTCACCTCCGGGCGGTCGAAGCCGGCGACGGTGCGCAGGCCCGCGGCCTTCGCCCGGTTGGCGACGAGCCCAGCCTGCGCCTCGGAGTAGGGGATCGAGAAATTGGCGACGAGCGCACGGGCCGGCGTGATCGACATCGCCGAGGCGATCAGGTCGAAGCGATCGGCGAGCAGGTCGTCGAGGATGTTCGGGAGCGAGGCGGGCACGAACTCGACCTTGACGCCCAGGTCGTCGGCGAGCCGGGTCGCCACGTCGATCTCGAAGCCGATCGGCGAGCCGCTCTTCGAGGTGATCACCCACGGCACGAAGGGTGCGACTCCCACGCGCAGCACGCCGCGGCGCCTGATGACGTCGAGCGTGCTGGTGACGGGAGGCAGTGACGGCATCACGTTCGTGGCGGTGCCGCGCAGGACCAGCGGCTCCGGCTTGGCCTCCGGCTCCTGTGCCCCGGCCGACGCGGCCCCGAGCAGGGTGGCGACTGCGACGAGCGCGAGGCTCGCCCGGGAAGTCCTGGTCATCTCTGGTTCTCCCTCGTCGGCTGGCGCGGCCTCAGCGGTCGCGGTGATAGACGGTGACGTTCTCGCGGTCGCCGACCTGGGTGAGCGTGAAGCCGCTGCCCGTCTGCTCGACCGTGAACTCGGCGCCCGGGAAGCTGATCTTGCCGTCGTTGTAGTTGCCGTTCAGGCGTTCGCCGCCCGGCAGGTTGCCCGTCACCGTCCCGCTCGGCGAGACCTGGATCGCCACGTCGGCGCGGTACTGGGTGTTGTAGCCTTCGAAGCGGCCCACCAGCCAGTTCGGGACGGCGTCGCGGTCGTCCTCGCGGTGCTTGTTCTTGTTCGCGACGATGGCCGCGGCGACCGCAGCGCCCAGCACGACCGCCCCGGCGGCGATCGCCGTGTTCTTGCCCGAGTTGCGGTCGCGGTCCCAGTCGCGGTCGTGGTCCCAGCCGCTGTAGCTGCCGCGGTGACCCTCGTCCACGGCGAACTCGGCGCGGCAGCCGCGATCCACCCAGATGCCGCGCTGGTCGTAGCCCCAGCTGCGCCCGTAGCGGCACGACGAGCCGAACACCTCGAACCTCAGGCGCACGTCGCCGTAGGTCATGACGGGGCAGTAGCGATACCGATAGTCACGGCTCTCGCAGCGGACGGTCCGCGCGAAGGCCGGCGGCGCCCCGAGCAGGGCGACCAGCACGACGGCCACGGGTCGGGCGATCGACAGGACGGCAGCGCGCATCGACGGGCTCCTTCGGGATTCTGCCTTCGGGTCTCGGGGCCGCGACCGCTCGCGGCCCACTCGCGAGAGAGCGTAGCAGGCGAGCCAGGACCCGGCTATCCGAATCCCGCCACGTGTCGAATCTCGTCAATGTCCGCAACGGACGGCAAAAGCGTGACTTGGGCCACTTTCGTGAGCCGTGGCGATCCCCTAGCATCCTGCCGATGCTGCAGCGATCGCCGGACGTTCAGGGGACCCAGGCGCATGCCGGCCGGCGCGCCTTCCTCGAGGGTTTCGCCGGAGCCCTGATCGGGGCGACGGTGGCACCGGGACGGCTGCTCGCCGGGCCACGGGAGGAAAGGGTGCTCTCCTTCGTGCACACGCACACCCACGAGCGCCTGACCGTCCCCTACTTCGCCGACGGGACCTACCTTCCCGAGGGACTCTCGAGCCTGGCTTCGTTCCTGAGGGACTTCCGCACGGGAGACCAGCATCCGATCGACCCTGCTCTCTACGACATCCTGAACGACCTGCGGCTCGCGACCGGCACCCGGGGACCCTTCCAGGTGATCTCCGCCTACCGCTCGCCGCGCACGAACTCCATGCTGCGCGAGAACGGCCATGGCGTGGCCAGTGACAGCCTGCACCTGCAGGGCCGGGCCATCGACGTGCGCCTGGCCGACGTCGGGTCGTCGACGCTGCGCGACGCGGCGCTCGAGCTGAAGCGCGGCGGCGTCGGCTACTACCGCGCCTCGGACTTCGTGCACGTGGACACCGGCCGCGTCCGTCGCTGGTAGGGGCGCGGGCGCCAGGCCCGCCGTGGCAGTTAGCGGATAGCGGCGGCGCGCCCGGCGGGGGTATAAGCGCTCGTCGGGCCCTGGCGACGGCCAGGGGTCCGCCTCACTGCCGGCATTCCGAGATCCTGGGGTCCGTTCCCCCAACCAGTAAGGAGAGCGCGATGAACCTCATCGTTCAGCTGATCGTCGGGGGCGTGATCGGGTGGCTGGCCAGCATCGTGATGAAGACGAACGCCCAGATGGGCCTGATCGCCAACATCGTGGTCGGCATCGTCGGCGCGGGCATCGGCGGCTGGCTGGCCGGCCAGCTGGCGCTGGGCGGCGGGCCCGTCGTGGCCTGGGTGATGGCGGTGGCCGGCGCTGCGATCCTGATCGCGCTGTTGAAGGCGATCGGCATCTTCAAGTAGACACGCCACGCCGGGTGAGACCGGGGGCCGGCGAGCTCCCGGTCTCGGCCTGGTATTCGCCGGGCGGAAGAACCAGCGGAGGAAGCGATGAGAATGAAGGCGGTGTGGGCTGCCGTTGTCGGCGTGCTGCTCGTCGCGGGTGCCGCGGCCCCGCTCGAGGCGTCACAGCAGGACCGGGCCATCCAGCGGGCGTTCCAGGACGTGCTCCGACGCGAGCCTTCCGAGCGCGAGCTGCGGCGCTACCGTGACCTCATGTACGACGAGCACTGGACCGAGAGAGACGTCCGCGAGGACCTGCGTGACCGCTCCGACTACCGGAGGCACTCGCAGCAGCGGATCCAGGACCCGGAGCAGGTGGTCCGTCGCGCCTACCAGGACATCCTGCACAGGGAGCCCGACGGCGCGGGGCTGCGCCTGTACCGCAACCGCATGATCGACGAGGACTGGTCGGAGCAGGACGTGCGCGAGGCGCTGCGCAAGAGCCCCGAGTTCGCCCAGCGCGGCTCGGAATCGGCCGACAAGATCGTGCGCCGGGCCTACCAGGAAGTGCTCGGCCGGGCGCCCGACACGAACGGCCTGTACTCCTACCGCAACCGGGTCCTGAACCAGGGCTGGGACGAGCACGACGTCGTCGAGGCCCTGCGCAGAAGCCCCGAGTTCCGCGAGAGGAACGCGATGACGCGCGAGCAGGCCGAACAGGTGGTGCGTCGGGCTTACGAGAGCGTGCTCGGCCGGGAGCCCGACGCGGGCAGCCGGGGTTACGTGGATCGCGTGCTGCGAGAGCACTGGAGCGAGGGCGACGTGGCCCGCGAGCTGCGCAACAGCGACGAGTACCGCAACAGGCAGCGCCAGTGAACGCGCCGTCGTTCGCCGTTCTCGCCCTCGCCGCCTCGGCGTCCGTCTCCGCCGCGGCCGGCTTCGACCAGAAGCTCGAGCTGCAGGGCATCACCTTCCACGTCTCGTGCCCGAACGACTCGTCGGCGCCGACGCTCACGATCACCCCCTCCGGCCTCGCGATCGACACCTCGCCGATGACGAAGCAGCTCGACGGCCACGTCGTCCTGGCCGAGGTGGCCGACCTCAACGTGGACGGCTCTCCCGAGATCTACGTCTACGTCCAGTCGGCCGGGAGCGGCTCCTACGCCTCGCTCGTCGCCTACTCTGCAAACCGCAAGAAGTCCCTGAGCGAGATCTACCTGCCCCCCGTCACGGAGAACCCCAAGGCCGCGAAGGGCTACATGGGCCACGACGAGTTCCGGGTGGTGGAGAGCACGCTCGTCCGGCGTTTCCCGGTCTACCGGGCGGGCGACACGAACGCGAAGCCGACGGGCGGCACCCGGCAGATCCAGTACAAGCTCGCTGCCGGCGAGGCCGGCTGGGTGCTGCGTCCCGACAAGATCGTAGAGTACTAGTTCGGCGCTCGCGCGCGGCCTATACTTGCTGGCTCTTCCCGGGCGCCGTTGCGGCGTCGAGCGCGGCGTAGGGGCGGGGATCGTCCGGAGAGGAGGGCGGCCATGCGGACGATGAGAAGCGGTGCACTGGCGCTCGCCGTCCTGGGCGGGCTCGCCTCGTCGGGAGCCCTCTGGGCGCAGGGCGAGGCCACCGCGCCACTGCCGGCCCGCGAGTTCAGGTCGCTGGGCCAGCCTCCGCCCCTGAAGCCCTACGTGGCCGGATCGCTCACCTGGAACCGCGAAGCCGGGGACCGCCTCGGTGGCATCGGCGTCGCCGGTCTCTACAAGGACCTCGTCATGCCCCTCTCCGGGGCCTTCGGCGTGTCGGCCGAGGGCTACGTCGGAGGCTTAGGCGCGGCGGACGGGGCGGGTGGCGGCTGGGACGGAGGGGCGCGCCTGTTCGCCACCAGCCGGCTCCTCTTCCTGAACGTCGGCGTCGACTGGAACGCGCGCACCGAGAAGGCCGACTTCATCCTCGCCTTCACACCCTACTTCCGCAGGGGCGGCCTCTTCGGGAGCGGGGGCAACTTCCGGTTCGAGTGGATCCCCGGCCGGCACCACTCGTTCAACCTCGGCTTCCAGGTCCCCCTCGAGCCCCACATGGGGAGGACGCGGCCCCGGGAGCGCGACGCGAGGCTGCCGAAGACCGGCTCGCCGCCGCCGCCGGGCGGCGGCCTGACGGGTGAGGCCAGGGCGCAGGTGGAAACGCTGCGCGAATCCGGGCGCTGGCTGGTGCTGCACGCCAACTTCTTCAACGACGACGACGACGCCAGCTACTTCAAGGCGATGGAGCGGTTCCGGGCCGACATCGCGGGCGCGAAGGCGCTCTTCGAGAAGGTCGACGCCCTGCACCCCGCGGGGCGCTCGCACGCCCTCGAGACGCGGCACTACAACGAGGCCTTCGACGCGGCATTCGCCGCCGCGGTCGGCCCGGCGCAGGGCCGTGCGGTGGCCGATGGGGCGAGGCAGGCGCTGCTCGACGAGGTGCTGCTGCCGTACGACCGGCTGATCGGCCGCTTCAAGAAACCCGACACGCTCGCGGGGCTGTCGGCGAACGGACGGCTGGCCTTCGGGCGGACGCTCGACGCCACGCCCGGGCTCGATCCCGAGCGTCGGTCCGCCGCCGTCACCGTGTACGACGCTGTGGCGCTCGTCCTCGAGTCGGCTCGGGCCGCGATCAGGAAGCACCTCGAGGGGGACGAGCGGAAGGTCTGGATGCCGCTCGACCTGGCGCTGCGGCCCGAGCAGCACGACTCGCAGGAGGACATCGACGCCGTCGTGGCACGGGCCCTCGGGCGCCCCTTCACGCGCGGCAACGCCATCTTCCCGACGAACGGCTCGCGCTTCCAGCTCGAGCTCGTGCGCTCGCTCCACGAGGCGCGCGACTACCACGTCCTGTGGATCCACGACTACGCCGGCCGGGTCGGGGGAGTGCCGGATCCGGTCGCACACGACGTGACCACGAAGGGCTACCTGAAGGCGATGGCCGCCCGGGTTCGCGAGTACGACGCGACCGGGCGGCTGCCGGCCTTCTTCGTCTTCCAGACGCAGTTCTTCTACGAGGGCAGCGGCAGCCGGCTGTACCTCAGCCTCCTGGAAGATCCCCTCGGCTGCCAATTGAAGCTCGGCAAGGGCCAGGAGCTGCTCGAGGCCGAGGTGCGGGATGCCCAGGAGGAGCTGCGTCGGGCCGTCGCGTCCTCGACGCGACTCCAGAAGGAGGCGCGCGAGCGGGGCGAGGGGTGGCTGCGCAAGGCGATCAAGGTCCACGTCAGCGTGACGTTTCCCGCGGACCTCTCCTTCCGCTCGAGCCGGGTGATCGGTTTCCTCCCGTTCGCGCCCGACTCGATCACGCTCGACCACCGGAAGCTGTTCTTCCACGACGTCACCGAGGACGACCCGGACCGCGGCCAGGCCGTCTTCAGCGGCACCGGGGTCGGCTCGGAGTACGGGGGGCCGACCTGGGACGACCGGGGTCTGCTCGCCTCCGGCCCGGCGCTCCTCCAGCTCAAGGTCGAGGCGCGTCGCCTCCTGCGCTCGCAGGGGTTTCGCGAGGACGAGATCCCGGCTCCGCTGCGCGAGAGGCCGCTGCCCGCGGGCTACGAGGCGCTCGTCGGCGCGCGCGTCGCCTCCGGCCAGGGCGCGCAGGCGCTGAACGTCCACAACGAGGTGGGCTTCGGCCGCAAGGAGGCGACGCTCACCCAGGCCATCCTCTACACGCTCGCGCCCCCGGACACGCTGATCGTCGTCCCCGACTCACTCTGGACGAGCGCGTTCTGGGCCGGCCAGCTGGCGGGGGCCGCGCTGCGCGGCTGCCACGTCTACGTGGTGGCCCCCTCGCTGGACAACGCGCCGGCCGCGGGGGCGCCGATCCTCGCCCGCAACCGCGAGATCTTCTCCCGCCTGCTCGAGGTGCGCCGCATCATGGCCGACGAGATCGCGGCCTCCGGTGGCCACCTGCGCGTCGGCCTGTATACGCGGGCGGCCCCTTCCGGCGACACCCTGAGCAAGATCCGCGAGGCCGCGGATGGGCTACGGAAGTACCCGTTCCTCCAGGACGAGTTTCCGATGCCTCCCGGCATGACGGGCCTGCTCGACGAGGTGGCGGCGACCCTGGAGGCGAAGGGGTACAAGCCGCGCTTCATCGCGGCCGGCACACGCGAGGGCCGGCCCAAGATGCACCGCAAGACGCAGTTCCTCGTCACCCGCCGGGCGCTGCGCGCGTACGTGGATCTGCCGGAGGTCGTCGACTCGCTGCGCGGCCAGCTCGGCGCCCGCGCCAAGGCCACCGCGGAACCCACCTCGGTCTTCGATCAGGAGAGCCCGCTCGCGACGGAGCGGCCGATCCTCGAGCGGATGAGGAAGGAGCCGTTGCCCGGCACCCGGGACGCGGTCTTCTATCTCAGCGTCGGCTCGAAGAACCAGGATCCCCGCAGCGCGTTCCTCGACGGCGAGACGGCGTTCGTCGTCGCGGGGCCGTGGTCGCTCGTCGCCTACAGCGACTTCCTGCTCCTGATGTCGGCGACGACCTGGGTCGAGAACGAGGCGGAGCTGACGAAGCTGGTACCGGTCGAGGAGGAGAGGGCCCGCAAGCTCGGGCGGCTGATCCGGAAGGTGCTCTAGCCGGGGCGGCTAGGCGGCTCGCTGGCCCTGCCGCTGGCGCGCGCGGCGCAGCGTCTCCGACGGGGGTTCGCCGAAGTGCTGGGCGTAGTCCAGAGAGAAGCGCCCCAGGTGGGTGAAGCCGCAGTCGAGAGCCACCTTGGTCACAGTCGTTCCCGGGCCCGGCGCGTCGAGCTCCAGGCGTGCCTGCGCCAGCCGCACCCGCCTCAGCAAGGCCATGGGCGACAGGCCGGACTCGCGCTGGATGACGCGGTTCAGCGTCCGGCCGCTGAGACCGGCGGCCGAGGCCAGCCGGGCCACCGACCACGACTCCCGGAACCGGTGCACCAGGAGGTCGGACGCTCGTGAGGACGAGGGGTGTGGGGCGACGAGAGAGCTGGGCATGTTCAGTACAAATCACGCGGAGAATCTCCGATTCCAGCCCTGCGGGGAACCTGTCCTTTGGTGAAGCCCTCTCAGTCCGAGCCGGCGGCCAGGCCGAGGCGCTCCGCGATCCGGACGAGGTCGGCCAAGGAGTCGGCGCGCAGCTTGTCCATGGCCTGCGCGCGGTGCAGCTTGACCGTGCGCTCGACGATGCCCAGGTCGTGGGCGATCTGCTTGTTCAGCTGGCCGCGCACGACCCGCAGCCAGACCTCGCGCTGCCGCTCGCTCAGGGTGGCGGCGAGCGCGCGCAGGGCGTTGATCTCCGTCTCCTGCCGGCGCGCGGCCGCGTGGCGCGACAGCGCCGCCGAGACGGCCGCGAAGAGCTCGTCGGCCGCGACGGGCTTCTGCAGGAAGTCCACGGCGCCGCGCTTCATGGCTCGGACGCTCGCGGCCACGTCGCCGTGGCCGGTCAGGAACACGACCGGCGCCGTGCAGCCCCGCTCGGCGAGCTGCTCCTGCAGCTCGAGGCCGCTGGCGCCCGGTAGCCGCAGGTCGAGCAGGATGCAGCCGGAGAGCGCCGGCCCAGCCGTCGCCAGCAGCTCCTCGGCGGTCGAATAGAGCGCGACCCGGTAGCCCGCGCCGCCGAGCAGGCGTGCCAGGGATCTCCTCGTCGAGGCGTCGTCGTCGACGACGTGGACCGGTTCGGGGTCGCTCACGATCGGGATGCCGCGGGCCTCGCGGCGGGCAACGCGAGGATCATACAGAGGCCGCCCTCCGGGAGCGAGAGCGCGCTGAGCCGCCCGCCGTGGCGCTCCGCGATCGAGCGGCAGATCGCGAGCCCCACGCCGAGGCCCTCCGGCTTGGTGGTGACGAACGGCTCGAACAGGCGCGCGGCCACCGCGGCCGCGAGGCCGGGGCCGTTGTCGCACACCGAGAGCTCCGCCCGGCCCTCGCGCTGCGCCGTCGTGATCGTGATGCGCCGCTCGCCCTCGACCGCGCTGAGCGCCTCGCAGGCGTTCACCACCAGGTTCACGACGATCGGGCCGAGCTGGACGCGCAGGCCCTCGACCAGGGGCAGGTCCTGCGCGAGCTCGAGCACGACCGCGACGCGGTTGTCCTCGAGCT
>JBGASI010000144.1:0-9492 GCA_044229815.1 Vicinamibacteria bacterium
CGTGCACCTGCACCGGCGCCAGGGACCGCCGCCGCTCGAGCTCGACCCAGCCAACCTCGAGCTGGGCTTCGCGCCGAGCGGCTCGGCCCGCCTCGAGATCGAGGCCTGGCTGGCCGAGATCGCGGGCGAGGTCCCCCGCGACCACAGCTTCCGCCTGCACAGCCCGGCGCTCGCCCTCGAGCGGCCGCCAGCCGGCGGCCCGCTCGCCGCCGCCGGGTCGTTGCGGCGAGGGCCCGCCGAGGACACGCCGGAGGCGACGCTGCGGGCCGTGGCGCGCAGCGGGGAAGCGCTCGTGCTCGACAACCTCGGGCAGTTCCGGCTCTACTCGAGCTGGCGCGGGGCGCTCGAGCGCCGGCGGGAGCCGACGGGGCGCTAACCGGCGAAGGGCCGGGCGTGCTAGCGTCCTCCCGCGATGCGGGCCCCTCGGCGCGAGATCCTCACCCTCGTCCTGCTCGCGGCCGCGCCGATCGTGGCCTACGCGCCGGCCCTGCTCGAGGGCCGCCTGCTGGCGCCCGGCGAAGGGGCGGCGCTGCACCTGCCGCTGCGCGTCGAGGCGTGGCGCGCCTGGCAACGGGGTGAGCTGCCCTCGTGGAACCCCTCGATCTTCTGCGGGACGCCGCTGCTCGCCTCCTACCGGCCGGGCGCGCTGCACCCGCTGATGCTCGCCCTCGCGCTGCTGCCGCCGTTTCACGCCTTCCAGGTGCTCGTCCTGCTCTCGCTGGCGCTGTGCGGTCCGCTGGCCTACGCCTACGCGCGCCGCCTGGGCGCCGAACCGACGGGGGCGCTCGTGACGGGACTGTCCTTCGCGCTCGGTCCGTACCTCGTGGCGCAGCTGGGCGACACCGCGACCCTGGTGGCGGCGCCCGCCCTGCTGCTCGTCCTGCTGGCGGGCGAGTCGCACCTCGAGCGCCCTCGGGCGGCGGCCTTCGCCGCGCTCGCGGGCGCGGTGGCGCTGCTGCTGTTCGCGGGCTCTCCCCAGGCGGTCGTGGCCGGCGGCCTGCTGCTTTCGACCCGCCTCGCCCTCGTCGCGCTCGCGCCGGGCTGCCGCCCGGGCGCGGCGGGCCTGCGCCCCGCACGCGGCGTCGCCGGCTCGCTGGCCGCGACGCTCGTGGGCGTGCGGCTCGCGGGCCCGCAGCTGCTGCCGACGCTCATAGCGCTGCGCGAGGCCGGGCCCGGCGGCGCCGGGGCCGGAGGCGCGCACGCCTCGGTCCTGGCGGGCATGGCCGGCTTCGTCGTGCGCTCGGTGTCCCACACGCCGACGGCCATCTTCGGCCTGGCGGCCGTCCCGCTCGTCGCGGCCCAGCCCGGGCTGCGGGCCGTCGCCGGGCTCGGCGTCGCGGCGCTGCTGGCCCTCGTGGCCGGGGGCCTCGTCGACCCGGCGGGCGGCGTCGCCCTCGCGGTGGACCTCGCCCTCGCGGTGCTGGCGGGCCTCTCGCTCTCCGCGCAGTGGGCGGCGAAGAACGAACGGCGCGGGCGACGGCTGCGGCGGCTGGCGCTGATCGCCGCTCTCTTCGCGGCGGCGGCGCTCTCCGTCGCCACCACCGTCACGGGGCCGCTCGACGCGGACCTGGCTTCTCCCGTGGGCCTGCTGGCGCTGGGGCTGATCCTCTACTTCGCGCTGGCGCAGGCCCGCGACCCCGTCGCCCAGAGGGTCTTCCTGCTCCCGCTCGTCGCCTCGTTCCTGCTGCAACCCTGGGGCCGCCACGCCTGGGCGGGCGCGCCGCGGGCCGCGGAGCTCGAGCAGGGGACGCCGACGCGGCAGGCCATCGACCGGGCGATGGGGCCGCGCCAGGGCGAGCGCACGCTGGTGCTGGCGGAGGCGTGGCCGCGGAGAAGCGCCGCGGACCTCGGCTGGGCGAACCTGGCGACGTTCGCCGGCCGGCGCAACGCGAACGGCTACGACCCGCTCGTGCCGGCCCGGCGACTGGCGGTGTTCGACGGCATGCGCGTCGACGGGACGCTGCCGCGCAGCCTGCTCGAGACGGACCCCGGCCGCCTGGAGCTGCTCGGGGTGCGCTGGCTGCAGGTGCCGACCTCCGACCTGGTCACCGCGGCCGACGCGGACGGCCTCGGCGACGCGCTCGACGTCGTGATCGAGCCGCGGCGGCCGCACCTCTTCGCGCTGCCGATCACCTTCGCGAGCGAGGTCCGCCTGGTGGGCTTTCTCGCGGGCGCGAAGGACGTCGCCCAGGGAACGGTGGTGGCCGAGTGCGTGGTGCGGCTCGCGACCGGGCGCGAGATCTGGCTGCCGATCCGGGCGGGCCTGGAGACGGCCGAGTGGGCCTGGGAGCGGCCCGACGTGAGAAGCGGCGTGCGGCACCAGAAGGCGCCGGTCCACGCGAGCTACGAGGCGCGCGAGGGCTTCCTCGCCCACGAGTACCGCGCCACGCTGACGCTGCCCGGCCGCTTCGCGGTGACCGGCCTGCGCCTGCGCTCGTGGCCGGACGCGCCGCCTTTCTGGCTGCTGCGCGCGGGCCTGCGCGACGCCACGACCGGGCGCGGCGTGGGCGTAGGCGTCGCGGCCGCACACGCCAGCGACGTGGTGCGGCTGGCCGAGGCCGTCGACACGCCGCTCGTCAGCCTGTTCGAGGTGCGCCGCGGGATCGGGCCGGCCTGGGTGGTGGAGTCGCTGCGCCTGCAGCCCGACGACGGCCGCGTGCTCGACCTGCTGCGCTCGCCGACGCGGACCGGTGTCGACGCGAGGCGCGAGGCGCTCGCCAGCCTGCCCGACGCGGCCGCGATCACGCTGCCGCCGGGCAGCCGGTCCTCGCCCGCCGACGTCGCACGAGCGGTCGGCGGCCGGATCGTGGTGCGGGCGGCCGGGCCGGGCCTGCTGGTGGTGGGCGAGGGCTACGACCCCGGCTGGCGCGCGAGCGTCGACGGGCGAGCGGCCCGCGTCGTGCGCGTGAACGGCGACCGCCTCGGGATCGTGATCGGCGACGGCCCGCATCGGGTCGTCCTGCGGCACGCGCCGCGCGGCTTGCTGCCCGGCGTCGGCACCGCGCTGCTGGGCCTTGGCGTGCTGCTCGCGCTGGCGGCGCGGGCCCGGGCGGCGCGCCGTTTGACCCCCCGAGAAGCCGCGTGCTAGTTTCCACCGTTTACGCGGTCGAAGCGATGAGCGCAGACAAGCCCGGCCTGAGCATCTTCTTCCCGGCCTACAACGACGCCGGCACGATCGCGAGCCTCGCGATCGTGGCCCACATGACGGCGCGCGAGCTGACCTCGGACTACGAGGTGATCGTCGTCGAAGACGGCAGCCCCGACCACACAGGGGCGCTGCTCGACGAGATGGCGAAGGTGTACCCCTGGCTGAAGGTGGTGCACCACGGCAGGAACCGGGGCTACGGCGGGGCGCTGCGCAGCGGCTTCGCCACGGCCACGAAGGAGCTGGTCTTCTACACGGACGGCGACGCGCAGTACGACCCGCGCGAGCTGGTCCGGCTGTGGGAGGCGTTCTCGCCCGCGGTCGACTTCGTCAACGGCTACAAGATCTCGCGCAACGACCCGCTGCACCGGATCGTGATCGGGCGCGTCTACCACTGGTTCGTCAAGCTCGCCTTCGGCCTGCGCCTGCGGGACGTCGACTGCGACTTCCGGCTGATGCGGCGCAGCGTCTTCGAGCGCGTCAGCCTGACCCGCTCCTCCGGCGTCATCTGCGTCGAGCTGATGAAGAAGGTGCAGGATCACGGCTTCCGCATCGCCGAGGTCCCCGTGCACCACTTCCACCGCAGCTACGGCAAGAGCCAGTTCTTCAACTTCCGCAGGGTGGGCCGCACGCTCGTCGACCTTTCGCGACTGTGGTGGCAGCTCGTGGTGCAGCGGCTGCACCTGAAGCCCGACAGCGAGCACGGGCCGGGCCACTCCGCGACGGTCGCGCCGTGAGCGCGGACCCGCGCGATTTCTACCGCGGCCGCAAGGTGCTGGTGACGGGCGGCCTCGGCTTCATCGGCTCGAACCTGTGCCGCACGCTGGTCGACCTCGGCGCGCAGGTGACGGCCGTCGACAGCCTGCTGCCCGACTACGGCGGCAACCTGTTCAACCTCGACGGCTACGAGGACCGCCTGCGCATCAACATCGCGGACGTGCGCGGCCACGGCATGGAGTACCTGGTGCGGGGCCAGGAGGTGCTGTTCAACCTCGCCGGCCAGGTCAGCCACATCGACTCGATGACCGATCCGGTGACCGACCTCGAGATCAACGGCACCAGCCAGCTGAAGGTCCTCGAGGCGGTGCGCAAGGGCAACCCGGAGCTCAAGATCGTCTACGCCGGGACGCGCCAGGTGTACGGCCGGCCGCACTACCTGCCGGTCGACGAAAAACACCTGCTGCAGCCGGTCGACGTCAACGGCATCCACAAGATCTCGGGCGAGTTCTACCACCTCGTCTACAACCAGGTGTACGGGATCCGCGCCTCGTCGCTGCGCCTGACCAACACCTACGGGCCGCGCCAGCTGATCCGCCACAACCGCCAGGGCTTCATCGGCTGGTTCGTGCGCCAGGCCGCTTTCGGCGAGGAGATCCTCGTCTTCGGCGACGGCCGGCAGAAGCGGGACTTCAACCACGTCGACGACGTCGTCGACGCCTTCCTGCGCGCGGGGGCGCTCGACGCCTCGGACGGCGAGGTCTTCAACCTGGGCGACGACGAGCCCGTCTCGCTGCTCGCGCTGGTCGAGCTGCTGCTCGAGGTGGCCGGCGGCGGGCGCCAGCGCGTGGTGCCCTTCCCGCCGGAACGCAAGCGGATCGACATCGGCGACTTCTACGCGGACATCACGAAGGTGCGGACGACGCTCGGCTGGCAGCCGCGACGGGCCCTGCGCGACGGGCTCGCCGAGACGGTCGCCTACTACCGCCGCCACCGGGAGCACTACCTGTGAAGGTGCCGTTCGTCGACTTCGGTTCGCACGTCGCCGCCCTGCGCGGCGAGCTCGATGCGGCGGTCGCCCGCGTGCTCGACTCGGGCTGGTTCATCCTGGGCCCGGAGGGCGAGGCCTTCGAGCGCGAGCTGGCGCGGGCGCTGGGGGCGCGCGACGCGGTGGCGGTCGCCAACGGCACCGACGCCCTGCAGCTCGCGCTGCGCGCGCGCGGGATCGGGCCCGGCGACGAGGTGATCACGACCTCGCTCTCGGCGGCGTTCAGCGCGCTCGCCATCCTGCAGGCCGGCGCGACGCCGGTGTTCGTCGACGTGGACGAGGCGACGCTGAACCTCGACCCGCAACGCGTGCTCGAGGCGGTCACGCCGCGCACGCGGGCGCTCCTGCCCGTCCACCTCTACGGTCACCCGGCGGACATGACGCCGCTGCTGGCGCTCGCGCGCGAGCGGGGCCTCGCCATCGTCGAGGACGCCTGCCAGGCGCACGGGGCGCTGCACGAGGGCCGGCCGGTCGGCACGCTCGCCGGCGAGCAGGGCATGGGCGCGCTCTCGTTCTACCCGACCAAGAACCTCGGCGCGCTCGGCGACGGCGGGGCCGTGCTCGTCAACGACCCGGCCACGGCCGCCGCCCTGCGACGGCTGCGCAACGGCGGCCAGTCGAACCGCTACCGGCACGAGGGCTTCGGCGTCAACAGCCGGCTCGACGAGCTGCAGGCGGCGATCCTGCGCGCGGCCCTAGCCCACCTGCCCGAGTGGACGGAGCGGCGCCGGTCGCTGGCCGCGCTCTACCGTGGCGAACTGGCCGGGACGGGCCTCGTGCTCCCGCACGAGGCGCCGTGGGCCCGCGCGGTCTACCACCTGTTCGTGGTGCGTCACCCGCGCCGGGACGAGCTCGCCGACCTGCTCGCGCGGCTCGGGGTCGGCACGCTCGTCCACTACCCGATCCCGCTGCACCTGCAGCCCGTGTTCGCCGCGCTCGGGCCGGGCCCCGGGGGCCTGCCCGTTGTCGAGCGGGCGGCCCGCGAGATCCTGTCGCTGCCCCTCTACCCCGAGCTCGGCGAGGCGCAGGCGCGCCACGTGATCGACGCCGTGCGGGAGGCCACCCGGCGTCTGCAGTAGTGCTAGCATCGAGGCCACCATGAGCGATCATCGCGACGACCTCCTGAAGCGCATCGAGACCCGCCAGGCGCGAGTGGGTGTGATCGGGCTCGGCTACGTGGGCCTGCCGCTCGCGCTGCTGTTCGAGGAGGCGGGCTTCCCCGTGGTCGGCTTCGACGTCGACCCGGCCAAGCCGGCGGCCCTGCAGCGCGGCGAGTCCTACATCCGCCACATCGGCAGGGACCGCGTGGCCCGCGCCTTCGCGACCGGGCGCATCGAGGCCACCACCGACTTCGACCGGCTGGGCGAGTGCGACGCGATCCTGGTCTGCGTGCCGACGCCGCTCGGCCGGCACCGCGAGCCCGACCTGTCCTACATCGAGCAGACCGCCGAGGCGATCGCCGCGCGCCTGCGACCGGGCCAGCTCGTCGTGCTCGAGTCGACGACCTACCCCGGCACGACGCGCGAGGAGCTGCTGCCGCGCTTCTGCGCGAGGGGACTCGCGCCAGGCTCGGAGTTCTTCCTGGCCTTCTCGCCCGAGCGCGAGGACCCGGGCAACCGCAATTTCGACACGCACAGCATCCCCAAGGTGGTGGGCGGGCTCGACGCCGCCTCGCAGCAGGTCGCCTGCGCCCTCTACGGCGCCGCGATCGCGCGGGTGGTGCCGGTGGCGAGCCCCGAGATCGCCGAGGCCGCGAAGCTGCTCGAGAACATCTTCCGCGCGGTGAACATCGCGCTCGCCAACGAGCTCAAGCTGGTGTTCGAGCGCATGGGCATCAACGTCTGGGAGGTGATCGAGGCCGCGAAGACGAAACCCTTCGGCTTCATGCCCTTCTACCCCGGCCCGGGGCTCGGCGGCCACTGCATCCCGCTCGACCCGTTCTACCTGACCTGGAAGGCGGCGGAGCACGGGGCCTGGGCCCGCTTCATCGAGCTGGCCGGCGAGATCAACACCTCGATGCCGCGCCACGTCGTGGACCGCACGGCGGGCGCCCTCAACGGCCACGGCAAGAGCCTGAAGGGCGCGCGGGTGCTGGTGCTCGGCCTGAGCTACAAGGCAGACATCGACGACGACCGCGAGTCGCCCTCCTTCGAGATCATCGAGCTGCTGCGCGAGGCGGGGGCCGAGGTCGCCTACTGCGACCCCTACATCCCCACCGCGCGGCCCGGCCGCGAGCACGACATCGGCCTGTCCTCCGTGCCCTGCACGGCGGAGGAGTTCGCGCGCTACGACGCGCTCGTCGTCTCGACCGCCCACTCGGACTTCAAGCACGCCGCCCTCTACGCCGGGACCCGGCTGCTCGTCGACACCCGCAACCTGGCGGCGCCGCTGGGCCTGGGCGGCGACGCGGCCACGCTTCCGCAGATCGTCAGGGCCTAGGGCCATGCGCATCTTCGTGCCGGGGCGGATCTGCCTGTTCGGCGAGCACTCCGACTGGGCCGGCGGCTACCGCCGGATCAACGCCGACGTCGAGCCGGGCTACACGCTGATCTGCGGCACGAACCAGGGCATCCACGCGGACGTCGAGCCCCACCCGACCGCCCTCGTCCTCTCCTCGAAGACGCCCGACGGACGAGTGGTGGGGCCCTACGAGGTCCCGCTCGAGCCCAAAGCGCTGCTCGAGGAGGCGCGGCGCGGCGGCTTCTGGAGCTACGCCGCCGGTGTCGCCTACCAGGTCCTCACCCACTACCGGGTGCGCGGGCTCGTGATCCGCAGCGACAAGATGGACCTGCCGATCAAGAAGGGGCTCTCCTCGAGCGCCGCGATCTCGGTGCTCACCGCGCGTGCCTTCAACCGCATCTACGACCTGCGGCTGACGACGAGGGGCGAGATGGAGCTCGCCTACAACGGGGAGATCACGACGCCGTCGCGCTGCGGGCGGATGGACCAGGGCTGCGCCTTCGGCGACCGCGCGGTGCTGATGGAGTTCGACGGCGACCGGCTCGAGACCCAGGAGGTCCGCCCGGCGCGACCGCTGCACTTCGTGATCGTGGACCTCAAGGCGAAGAAGGACACCGTCGAGATCCTCAAGCGGCTCAATCGCTCGTACCCGTTCGCCGAGACCGAGGTCGACCGCGGCGTGCAGGAGCTGCTGGGCCCCGCGAACCGCCGCGTGGTGCACGACGCGGTCGAGGCGCTGCGCGCCGGCGACGCCTGTCGGCTCGGCGCGCTGATGGTCGAGGCGCAGCAGCAGTTCGACCGCCTCGCGGCTCCGGCCTGCCCGGAGGAACTGCAGGCGCCGGTGCTGCACAAGGTGCTGGCCCACCCCGCACTGCAGCCACACGTCTACGGCGGCAAGGGGGTCGGCTCGCAGGGGGACGGCTCGGCGCAGTTCGTGGCGAGAAGCGTCGAGGACCAGGCCAGGGCGGTGGAGATCCTCGAGCGCGACCTCGGCGTCTCGTGCCTGACGCTGACGCTGGGCACCGGACCGAGCGTGCGGCGCGCCCTCGTCCCGGCGGCGGGCTTCGGCACCCGGCTGTTCCCGGCCAGCAAGGCCACGAAGAAGGAGCTGTTCCCGGTCGTCGACCGCGACGGCATCGCGAAGCCCGCGATCCTGCTGATCGTCGAGGAGGCGCTCGCCGCCGGCATCGACGAGGTGGTGATCGTGGTCCAGGAGCAGGACCTCGAGGACTTCCGCTCGTTCTTCGCCGCGCAGATCTCGATCGAGAACTTCAACAAGCTGGCCCCGCAGTTCCAGGAGTACGCCCGGCGCATCCTGGAGATCGGCCGCCGCGTGCGCTTCGTGACGCAGAAGGCGCAGGAGGGCTTCGGGCACGCCGTCTACTGCGCGCGCGAGGCGCTCGCCGGCGAGCCGTTCCTGCTGATGCTCGGCGACCACCTCTACCGGGCGAACGGAGAGGTCTCCTGCGCGCGGCAGCTGGTCGAGGCCTACCAGCGCACGGGCACGAGCGTCGTCTCGCTGCGCCGCACGCCGGAGCGCGAGATCGCCGCCTTCGGCACCGCGACCGGCGTCTGGACCGAGCCCGAGCGGCTGCTGAACGTGACGGGGTTCGCCGAGAAGCCGACCGTCGACTACGCGCGCACCAACCTGCGGGTGCCGGGCTTCGCGGACGGCGAGTACCTGACCGTGTTCGGCCAGTACGTCATCAAGCCGCAGCTGTTCGACTACCTCGAGGAGCACATCCGCAACAACGTGCGCGAGCGCGGGGAGTTCCAGCTGACCTCCGCGCTCGACCGGCTGCGCCAGGAGGACGGCTTCCTCGGCCTGGTGGTCGACGGCCGGCGCTTCGACATCGGCCTGCCCGAGCACTACCTCGAGACGCTGCGCACGTTCGCGGAGGACTGAGCGGGGTGAACGGCCCGAGCCTCGTCGCGTGGGGCGGGGGCGACGTGCGCGGCGCACGCTCGCGGCAGGCCGAGGGCGCGCTGGTGGTGGCCTGGGAGGGCGCCGACGCGCGGCCGCTGGCGCGGGCGGGGGTTGCCTTCCGCCCGCTCGAGGAGGTGCTCGGCTCCGAGGGCCTCGCCGCCGCGGACGCGGCCGGCCGCGGTTTCGCGCGGGTGT
>JBGASI010000693.1:0-2048 GCA_044229815.1 Vicinamibacteria bacterium
GAGCGGCCGGCGGGCTCCTTCCTCTTCACGGGGCCGACCGGCGTCGGCAAGACGGAGCTGGCGAAGCAGCTCGCCCGCCACCTCGGCAACGAGTTCCACCGCTACGACATGAGCGAGTTCGGCGAGAAGCACGCCGTCTCGCGGCTGATCGGCGCGCCGCCGGGCTACGTCGGCTTCGAGCAGGGCGGCCTGCTGGTCGACGCCGTGCGCCAGCACCCCTACTCGGTCGTGCTGCTCGACGAGATCGAGAAGGCGCACCCCGACCTGATGGGCATCCTGCTCCAGGTCATGGACCACGCCACGCTGACCGACAACACCGGCCGCAAGGCCGACTTCCGGCAGACGATCCTGATCATGACCTCCAACGCCGGCTCGCGCGAGATGAGCCAGGCCACGATCGGCTTCGCCGGGGACCACGAGCAGGACTCGAAATCGAGGAGCAAGCAGGCGCTCGAGCGCTTCTTCACCCCGGAGTTCCGCAACCGGCTCGACGGCATCGTGACCTTCCGGCCGTTGACGCCCGCCGTGATGGAGACGATCGTCGACAAGTTCGTGCTCGAGCTCGAGGCCCAGCTGCGCGAGCGCAAGGTGGCGATCGACCTGCAGGCCTCGGCGCGCGCCTACCTGGCGAAGAAGGGCTTCGACGCGGTCTACGGCGCGCGGCCGCTCAACCGCCTGGTGCAGACCGAGGTGCGCAACCCGCTGACGGACGAGATCCTCTTCGGCCGCCTCGAGCACGGGGGCACCGTTCACGTGGGCCACGACGGCGAGAAGCTGACGTTCGACTACGACTCGCTGCCGCCGCCGGAGCCGGCGGCCGCTCCGCAGCCCCCGCCCGCACCGGAGGGGCCGGGAGACTGACTGTGCTGGGCCAATGAGCGAAGAAGAGAGTCCGACTGAGCCTCCGCAGGACCTCGGGAGCGAAGAGCGCATTCGCGAGACGCAGCGGCTGGCGCTGGACCTCGCCAGCAAGCGTCCCGCCTGACGCCGCGCCCCGTCACGCCGGCCGCCGCTGGTAAACTGTCTGGCATAGTGGCCAATTCCGACTACGGACCGCGTCACGAACTGCTGCTGCGCGAGCTGGCGCGCCGGATCCTGGTGATCGACGGGGCGATGGGGACGCTGCTGCAGTCCCACGGGCTCGGCGAGGACGACTACCGGGGCGAGCGGCTGCGCGGCTGGTCGCGCGACGTCAAGGGCAACCACGAGTTGCTGAACCTCAGCCGGCCGGACGTGGTGACGGCCGCCCACCGGCAGTACCTCGACGCCGGCGCGGACATCGTCGAGACGAACACCTTCAACGCGAATCGGTTCTCGCAGTCCGACTACGGCACGGAAGCGCTCGTCCACGAGATCAACGTCGCCGCCGCGAAGGCGGCGCGCGCGGCCGTCGACGCGGTGACGGCCGAGGAGCCCGGGCGCACCTGCTGGGTGGCCGGGGCGCTCGGCCCGACGAGCAAGACCGCCTCGCTCTCGCGCGACGTCAACGACCCCGGCGCCCGCGCGGTGACGTTCGAGGAGTTGGTGGCCGGCTACCGCGAGCAGGCGCTCGGCCTGCTCGACGGCGGCGTCGACCTGCTGCTGGTCGAGACGATCTTCGACACGCTGAACGGCAAGGCGGCGCTGTTCGCGATCGAGGAGGCCTTCGAGGCGCGCGGCGTCCGCCGCCCGGTGATGGCCTCCGTCACGATCACCGACCTCTCAGGCCGCAACCTGTCGGGCCAGACGGTGGAGACCTTCTGGATCTCGGTCTCGCACGCGCCGCTGCTCTCGGTCGGCATCAACTGCGCGCTCGGGCCGAAGGAGATGAGGGCGTACATCGAGGAGCTGTCCGGTCTCGCGCCCTGCTACCTCAGCGCCTACCCCAACGCGGGGCTGCCGAACGCCTTCGGGGGCTTCGACGAGACGCCGGAGTCGCTGGCGGCGGCGCTGGGCGAGTGGGCGCGCTCGGGCTTCCTGAACCTCGTCGGCGGCTGCTGTGGCACGACGCCGGCGCACGTCGCCCGCGTCGCCGAGGCGGTGCGCGGCGTGGCGCCGCGGCTGCGGCC
>JBGASI010000694.1:0-2037 GCA_044229815.1 Vicinamibacteria bacterium
CCAACGGCCGCGACGTCCAGCTGCTGGTGGTCGGCGGCGCGACCGGCGCGGCCCCGCCCGCGGCGGCCGCCGCCATCAGCCGCGCGCGGCCGCCGCAGCCCGAGATGGCGGAGTCCGACCAGGGCCCGCCCGAGGCCGCGGAGGCCGAGCCCGCCCCCGAGGAGGCCGAGCCCGAGCCCGCTCCCGCCGCCGCGCCGGTGGCCGAGGCGCCAGGGCCGGGCGCGTTCGTTCCCCAGGGGCCGGTCCAGACCTCGCCGACGCCGCCGCAGGGCAACACGATGAGCTCGCCCGTGCCGTTCCAGGGGCAGCCGCAGTTCCCGCAGCCGGGCTCCTACCCCGGGCCCGGGCCCGGTTTCCCGAGGCCCGTCTCCTACCCCTGAGCGGCTGACGGCCGGCGGAGCGGCCGATTCAGCGCGCGCCCTTGAGGCCCGCCGCCGCCGTGCGCAGCACGATCAGCAGGTCGGTCAGCAGCGAGCAGTGCCGCACGTAGTAGAGGTCGAACTCCAGCTTGCGGCGCGCGTCGTCGATCGAGGAGCCGTACGGCAGGTTGACCTGGGCCCAGCCGGTCAGGCCCGGCCTCACGAAGTGGCGCCAGGCGTAGTAGGGCAGGCGCGCCTCGAGCTCGTCCACGAACTCCGGCCGCTCCGGCCGCGGCCCCACGAACGACATCTCGCCGAGCAGGATGTTGACGACCTGTGGCACCTCGTCGAGCCGCGTGCGCCGCAGCAGCCGGCCGACGGCGGTGCGCCGCGGGTCGGCGTCGCTCGCCCACTGCGCCGCGCCCTGCTCGGCGTCGACGCGCATCGTGCGCAGCTTCCAGATCCGGAAGCCGCGCCCGAAGCGGCCGACCCGTCCCTGCCGGTAGAAGAGCGGCCCGTCCCCCGCGAGGGCGATCGCGGCCAGCGCGACCAGCACCGGCAGCCCCAGCACGGCCAGGATCAGCAGGGAGAGAGCGACGTCGGTCAGCCGCTTGACGGCCTCGGCGATGTGGTTCGAGGTGTCGAGGCCGCGGCTGAGCATCCACTCGGGCCCCACGTGCTCGACGGGCACGGAGCTGAAGAGGTCCTCGTGGAAGTCCGCCTCGGAGCGGATGCGGCAGCCGAGCGGCAGGCAGTGCAGCGCGGCGACGAGCACCGGCTGCAGCTCCTGGCTGCGGCCGGGCAGCACGATTTCGTCGATGCCCCGTGTGCGGCAGTACTCGACGAGCGCCTCCGTCGAGCCGGCCGGCACCTCGTCGGGGCCGATCGGCTCGAACGGCGAGCCGGCGCCGCGCAGGGCCTCGCGCAGTTTCTCGGTGAGCGCCCCGGCGCCGAGGAACAGCACACGGCGGGGCCGGCTGCGCAGCAGCCGCCAGACCGCGTAGCGCGGCAGCAGCACCAGCGGGCCCGAGAGCACGATCGCGGCGCCGATCGCGTAGCGCCCGATCGGGCGATAGAAGGCGACGTAGAAGAACGCGAGCGTGACGGCGGCCGCCAGCGCCGCCACCACCAGGATCCGCAGCAGCAGCGCGACGAGCGAGGCCCGCTCGCGCCAGTCGTACAGGCCCGCCGCGTAGGCCACGAGCAGGAACGAGAGGCCGTAGACGGCGGCCGGCAGCGTCGCGGCCGGCAGCCAGGGGCCGACCACCGCGGGAGAGAGCGCGTAGGCGAGCAGCATGGCGAGCGCCGCCGCCAGCGCGTCGAGCGCCCAGACCCCGCGCCGTAGCGCGGCGACCGTGCGCGCCACGGTGCGCCCGGCCGCGGCGGCCTGCTGCCCCTCACCCTGCACGCGCCCTCGCTTCGAAAGCCCGGACCATGTTACAGCGGCCGTTCAGCGCCTCGCGCGCGCCGCCTCGTACTGCTCCTCGAGCAGCGCCGTCGAGTGCTCCCCGGTGTAGCGCTCCTCCACGAAGCGCCGCGCCCGCGTCGCCACGCGCGCCGCGAGCGCCTCGTCGCCCAGCAGCGCGACGACCGCGTCGGCGAAGGCCTGCGCGCCCTCGGCGACCAGCAGGCAGTCCGCCTCGGGCCGCAGCCCGGCCGCCGCCACCGGCGTCGCCAC
>JBGASI010000695.1:0-2034 GCA_044229815.1 Vicinamibacteria bacterium
AGGCAGACGACGTTGCGGTAGGACGAGCGGTCGAAGAGCAGCGTCGAGACCGCGAGCAGCGAGTAGAACCAGCCGCGAGTCTGGTCGAGCGCCTCGCAGATGAAGTCGGCGGGGAAGCGGAGCTCGAAGCGCTCCTCGTTCTCGATCGGCGCGTGGTGCTGGGCGAACGGCATCGCGCCGGAGTCGAACCACACGTCGATCACCTCCGGCACGCGCTCCATCCGCTCCGGGCACTCGGGGCAGGGGAAGCCGACCTCGTCGACGAACGGCCGGTGGGGGTCCTCGAGCCGCACGCCCGAGAGCTCCTCGAGCTCGGTGAACGAGCCGACGCAGCGCACGTGGCCCTGGGAGCAGCGCCAGACCGGGAGCGGCGTGCCCCAGTAGCGCTCGCGCGAGAGCGCCCAGTCGACGTTGTTCTCCAGCCAGCGCCCGAAGCGCCCGTGCTTGACGTGCTCCGGGTGCCAGCCGACCTCCTCGTTGGCCGCCAGCAGGCGGTCGCGCAGGCGCGAGGTCGCGATGTACCACGAGGGCTTGGCGTAGTAGAGCAGCGGCGTTCCGCAGCGCCAGCAGTGCGGGTAGGCGTGCGCGTAGTCCTCGGCGCGGTACAGCCGGCCGCGCGCGCGGAGGTCCTCGACGAGGTCGGGGTCCGCGTCCTTCACGCCGCGCCCCGCGTACGGTCCGATCCGCTCGTCGTAGGTGCCGTCGAGCCGCACCGGGTTGACGACCTCGAGGCCCTGCTCGGCCCCGAGGCGGAAGTCGTCCTCGCCGAACGCGATCGCCGTGTGTACCAGGCCGGTGCCGTCCTCGGCCGTCACGAAGTCGGCGGGCAGCACGGTGTGTCCCTTCGGCCCGTAGGCCTCCGCCGGGATGAACGGGAACGGCGGCTCGTAGGACGCTCCGACCAGCTCGCGCCCGGCGAAGCCGGAGAGGATCTCGGCGCCTTCTCCCAGGACCCGCTCGACCAGCGCCTCGGCGAGGACGAGCGGGGCGCCACCGTCGCCGTCGCGCGCCCGGACGTAGGTCAGGCCCGGATCGACCGCGACCGCCGCGTTCGAGACCAGGGTCCACGGGGTGGTGGTCCACACGAGCAGGTCGTCGCCGGCGCGCAGATGGCCGTGGTCCGCGCGCACGGGGAAGCGGACGTAGACGGACGGGTCGACCACGTCGCGGTAGGCGCCCGGCTGGCCGAGCTCGTGCGAGGAGAGCGAGGTCCCGCAGCGCGGGCAGTAGGGGACGACGCGACGGCCCTCGTAGAGCAGCCCGCGCTCCCAGATCGCCTTCAGCGCCCACCAGACCGACTCGATGTAGGAGGGGTCGAGGGTGCGGTAGGCGTCGTCGAGGTCCAGCCAGAAGCCGATCCGCTCGGTCAGCCTGTTCCACTCCTCGACATAGGCGAACACCGACTCCCGGCAGCGCGCGTTGAACTCCGCGATGCCGTAGCGCTCGATGTCCTCCTTGCTGGAGAAGCCCAGCTCGGCCTCGACCGCCAGCTCGACCGGCAGGCCGTGGCAGTCCCAGCCGCCCTTGCGCTCCACGTAGCGCCCGCGCATCGTCTGGTAGCGCGGGAAGATGTCCTTGAAGACGCGCGCGAGCACGTGGTGGATGCCCGGCGGGCCGTTCGCCGTCGGCGGCCCCTCGTAGAAGACCCACGGCTCGGCCCCCTCGCGGTTTCGCAGCGAGGCGCGGAAGACGTCGCGCTCGCGCCAGCGCTCGAGCACCCGCGCCTCCAGCTCCGGGAAGGACTGCCTGGGGTCGACTGGGCGATGCGGCGGCGCGGCCATGCGGCCGCCGATTCTAGGCCGGGCGCCCGGTGCCGCCGCTCAGCGCGCCCGTGCGCGCGCGGCCGGCGGCTCGCGCAGCAGCGCGACGATCTCGTCGCGGGCGGTGAGCGGGTCGGGCCCCACCCGGCGCACGGCGCGCTGCCCGCCGGCGCCACGCAGGGCGCCGCCGTAGTCGAGCACGTGGACCTCCGCCCCGGCGCGCCGGACCGCGAAGACCAGCCGGCCCGCGGCGTCGAGCGACGCGCGGCGCCCG
>JBGASI010000145.1:0-9411 GCA_044229815.1 Vicinamibacteria bacterium
GGAGGACGAGTACTTCCGCGACGGGATGACGGAGGACGTCATCACCGAGTTGTCGAAGGTGAAGGAGCTGCGGGTGTTCCCGCGCGCCGCGGTCGTGACGTTCCGCGACCAGTCGGTGACCGGGCCGCAGGTGGGCCAGCAGCTCGGCGCGCAGTACGTGCTCGGCGGCTCGCTGCGGCGCGCCGGCAACCGCCTGCGCATCACCGCCCAGCTCGTCGAGGCCCGCACCGGCACCTCCGTCTGGGCCGAGCGCTACGACCGCGAGCTGTCCGACGTGTTCGAGGTCCAGGACGAGATCGCGCGCAACATCACGCAGGCCCTGCGCATCACGCTGACGCCGCAGGAAGAGAAGCTGCTCGCCGCCAAGCCGACGGGCGACCCGCGCGCCTACGACCACTACCTGAAGGGCCGCGCCTCCGCCCGCCGGATGACGCGCTCCGACCTCGACCTCGCGCTGCAGATGTTCGAGCACGCGATCCTGCTCGACTCGGGCTTCGCGCTCGCCCACGCCGGGATCGCCAACGTCTGCGGGGCGGTGTTCGAGTGGCACGAGGCCACCCCGTCCTGGCTCGAGCGCGGCCGCGCCGCGAGCGAGCGGGCGCTCGCCCTCGAAGCGAACCTGCCCGAGGCGCTGGTCGGACGGGCGCGTCTGCTCTACGCCCAGAAGCGCTACGAGGAAGCGATCCGCGACGTGCGGCGCGCGATCGAGATGAAGCGCGACTGCGACGGCGCCTACAACATCCTGGCGCGCTCGCTGTTCGAGTCGGACCGCTGGGCCGAGGCGATCGAGTCGGTCGAGCAGGCGGTCGCGGTGAACGGCGACGACTACAACCTCTACGTGCCGTTCATCAACATCTTCGAGGGGCTGGGCCGCCGCGAGGACGCCGAGCGGCTGCGCCTGCGCGAGATCGTGGTGCTCGAGCAGCAGCTGCGCGACGTGCCGGAGGACGTGCGGGCGCGCATCCTGCTGGCCGCCGACTACGCGTCCGTGGCGCGAGCCGAGGACGCGGTGCGCGAGCTGCAGAAGGCGGTCGACCTGCGGCCGCACGACTCGAACATCCTCTACAACGCCGCCTGCACCTACGGGGTGATGGCGAGGAAGGCCGAAGCGATCGAGCTGCTGAAGCGCTCGAAAGCCGCCGGCTACGCGAACCCCGACTGGATCCGCCGCGACCCCGACCTCGCCTGCCTGCACGGCGAGCCCGAGTTCGAGAAACTGTTCGAGCCGTCTTCCAAGGGCTGAGCGGCCACCGGCCGGCCACCGGGGCTGGCCACGGCTAGTGGTCCCAGGCGGCCTTGCGCTTCTCCAGGAAGGCCCGCAGGCCCTCCTGCCCCTCGTCGGAGGCGCGGCGCCGTGCGATCCGCTCGGCCGTCGCCAGGCGCAGGTCCTCGGGCGCCCGGCCCGCGACCTCGCGCACCAGGGCCTTCGCCTCGGCCACGGCCAAAGGCGCCGCCCGCAGCAGCTCCCGCACCCGCTCGTCGATGACCGAGTCGAGCTCGCTCGTGGGCACCACGCGGTGAACGAGCCCGATCGACAGCGCCTTGTCGGCGCCGAAGCGCTCGCCCGTCAGGAACAGCTCCCGCGCGGCCGAGACGCCGATCTTGCGCAGGACCCACGGCGAGATGACGGCCGGCACGAGCCCGAGGCGCACCTCGGTGAAGCCGAAGACGGCGTCCGCGGCCGCGACCGCCACGTCGGCGACCGCGACGAGCCCGGCCCCGCCGCCGAGCGCCGCGCCCTGCACCCGCGCCACGACCGCCTTCGGCGAGCGGTCGAGCGCGTCGAGCAGGTCGGCCAGCGCGAGCGCGTCCTTCACGTTCTCCTCGGCCGTGAAGCTCCCGACCGTCTTCATCCAGGTGAGGTCCGCGCCGGCGCTGAACACGGGGCCCTGCCCGCCCAGCACGATCACCCGCACGTCGTCGCGCCGCGAGAGCGCGTCGATGGCCCGTCTCAGCTCGGCGACCGTCGCCCCGTCGAAGGCGTTGCGCACCTCGGGCCGCGCGAGCGACACGCGCGCCACCTCTGCGTCGACCTGCACCTCGACCGTCGGCGGGGTCATCCGAGGCAGTATGGCACGCCCCCCGACCGCGCCCCAGCGCTTCCGGCGCTCAGCCTGCCGCGGCCCCGCGGCGGGCGAAGAGCGGGGACGGCAGGACGATCGCGGCGACGCCGACGAGCAGCAGCAGCGCGCCGGCCACGAAGGGCGGCCGCAGCGGCGCCCCCTCGAACAGCCAGGCCCACAGGTTCGCGAGCGGCGGGTTCAGGAAGACGAAGGCCGCCACCTCGCCGGCCGGCAGGCGCTTGAGCGCCCAGATCCAGCAGGCGTACGCCACGAGCGTGCAGGGCAGCGCGAGGTAGAGGGCGGCCAGGAGCGCCCCGGGGTGTGCAAGGAGCGAGCGGCCGAGCGACGGCGTCGCGAGCAGCAGCACCGGCAGGCTGCCGACGAACAGCAGCGCGTAGGTCGAGTCGAGGGCATTCGCGGCCGAGGGCAGCCCGCGCCCGATCACGTTGTAGGCGGCCCACGACAGCGGGGCCAGCGCGAGCAGCAGGGCGCTCGAGAGGTACGGCCAGTCGACCGGGCGGTCGGTGCCGTAGCGGATCACGACGAACACGCCGGCGAGCGAGAGCAGCAGCCCGAGCGAGCGGCGCAGGCCGAACGGCTCGCCGAGCACGAGGCGGGCCAGCACGGCCGTGAAGACGGGGTTGAGGGCGATGATCAGCGAGGCCGTGCCGGTCGGCACCGTCTTCAGCCCATGGAGGAAGAACAGGTTGTAGGCCGGCACGCCGAGCAGCCCGAGCACCACGATCCGCCAGCGCGCGGCGCGGGGCAGGCGCAGCGGGCGGCGGGCCACGAGCAGCAGCCCGGACCCGACCAGCACGGGCAGGAAGCGCGCGGCCAGCGCGTCGAGCAGCCCCAGGTCCTGGCGCAGGCGCGCCCCGGCCAGGAACGAGAAGGACCAGATGACCAACGTGAAGACGAGGACCAGGTGGGCCAGGGCTCAGTCCTTCTCGCCCGTCGCGGGCTGCACGTAGTCGCGCACCACGGGCGCCGCGACGCCGACGACGGCCGCCAGCAGCACGGTCGCCAGCCCGCCGGAGACCACCGACACCGTCGCGCCGAGCGCGACGGAGCCGAACAGCGACGCAACGAGCCCGGCCTCCATCTCACCCAGCTGCGGCCCGCCCATGAAGAAGATCATGTTGACGGAGGTCATGCGCCCGCGCAGGGCGTCGGGGGTCAGCAGCTGGCGCAGCGTCTGGCGGATCACGGTGGAGACCAGGTCGGCGAGGCCGGAGAACGCCAGCGCGAGGAAAGTCAGCAGGTAGTTGCGCGAGAGGCCGTAGACGACGGTGGCAAGGCCGTAGGCCGCCACCGACCCGAGCAGCAGGCGCCCCTGGCGCACCGGGAGGTGGCGCAGGGAGGTGTAGAACGAGCCCACCAGCGCGCCGAGCGCCGGGGCCGCGACGAGCCAGCCGTAGCCGGCCGGCCCGGCATGCAGCACCTGGTCGGCGAAGATCGGCAGCAGCGACAGCGAGCCGGCGAAGAAGGTGGCGACGAAGTCGAGCCCCGTCGTCCAGACCATGATCGGGGTGCGGAACACGAAGCGCAGCCCCTCGCGCAGCGCCGCCAGCGGCCGCTCGACCGGCCGGCCGTCGGCGACCACCGCGCCCGAGGTGCGCATCAGCAGCAGCGAGACGAGGACGCCGACGAAGGACAGCGCGTTCAACAGGTAGATGAGGGCGAGCCGCGCGGTGTCCTCGCTGGCGCCGGCGCCCGTGAGCGCGTGCAGCCCGGCGCCCGGCAGCAAGGCGCCCGCGATCACCAGGCCGGCGAGCGCCGGGCCGCCGATGAAGGCGGCGTGGAACATCGTCAGGTTGAGCGAGAGCGCCCCCGGCAGCTCGGCGGCCGGGACGAGGCGCGGGATCAGGGCCTGGCGGGCCGGGTTGTCGAAGGCGGTGGCCGCCGCCAGCAGCGCGTTCGCCCCGTAGAGCAGCGCGAGCGTCTCGCGGCCGCTGAAGGTCAGCAACCCGAGCGCCGCGGAGCCGAGCAGCATCAGCGACTGCGCCGCGAACATCACGCGCCGGCGGTCCCGGCGGTCGGCGGTCACGCCGCCCGCGAGCGAGAAGGCGATGATCGGCAGCACCCGCGTCAGGCCGAGCGCGCCGAGCGCGAGCGGCGAGCGGGTCAGCAGGTAGACGTGCCAGTGCAGCGCCACCGTCTGCATCTGCGAGCCGGTCAGCGAGACGAGCTGCGACAGCCAGAGCAGCCGGAAGTCGCGGTGGCGCAGGGCGAGGTAGGGCGGGGTCAAGGCGGCGGCGTCCCGCTCAGAAGCGGAACACCCCGAAGCGCGTCTCGGGGATGGGCGCGTTGAGCGCGGCCGAGATCCCCAGGCCGAGCACGCTGCGCGTGTCCGCGGGAGGGATGATGCCGTCGTCCCACAGCCGCGCGCTCGAGTAGTAGGGGCTGCCCTCCTCCTCGTACTTGGCGAGGATCGGCGCGCGCAGCGCCTCTCGCTCGGCGTCGCCGAGCGGCCGGCCCTGGCGCTCGCGCTGCTCCTGCTTCACCTGCGTCAGCACCGCGGCCGCCTGCTCCCCGCCCATCACGCTGATCCGGGCGTTGGGCCACATCCACAGCTGGCGCGGCTGGAAGGCGCGCCCGCACATGCCGTAGTTGCCCGCGCCGAAGCTGCCGCCGATCACCACGGTGAACTTCGGGACCTCGGCGTTCGCCACGGCGTGCACCAGCTTGGCGCCGTCCTTGGCGATCCCGCGCTGCTCGTACTCGCGGCCCACGATGAAGTCCGTGATGTTCTGCAGGAACACGAGCGGCACCCGGCGCTGGCAGCACAGCTCGACGAAGTGGGTGCCCTTGAGCGCGCTCTCCGAGAAGAGCACGCCGTTGTTGGCGAGGATCCCCACCGGGTAGCCCATCACCCGGGCGAAGCCGGTCACCAGCGTCGTCCCGTAGAGCGCCTTCCACTCCGAGAAGCGGCTGGCGTCGACCACGCGCGCGATCACCTCGCGCACGTCGTAGGCGCGGCGCGGGCTGCGCGGCACCACCCCGCCCAGCTCGAGCGGGTCGAACAAGGGCTCCTGCGGCGGCTCGACGTCCCACGGCGGCTGCTTGCGCGAGGTCAGCGTGGAGACGATGTCCCGCGCGCGCGCGAGCGCCTCGTCCTCGTCGGCCGCGTAGTGGTCGGCGACGCCGCTCGTGCGGGTGTGCACGTCGGCGCCGCCGAGCTCCTCGGCGCTCACCTCCTCGCCGGTCGCGGCCTTCACCAGCGGCGGGCCGCCCAGGAAGATGGTGCCGCTGCCCTTGACGATCACGGTCTCGTCGCTCATCGCCGGCACGTAGGCCCCGCCGGCCGTGCACGAGCCGAGCACCACGCTGAGCTGGGGCAGGCCCGCCGCGCTCATCCGGGCCTGGTTGTAGAAGATGCGGCCGAAGTGGTCGCGGTCGGGGAACACCTCCGCCTGCAGCGGCAGGAAGGCCCCGCCGGAGTCGACGAGGTAGAGGCTCGGCAGGCGGTTCTCGAGGGCGATCTCCTGCGCGCGCAGGTGCTTCTTGACCGTGATCGGGAAGTAGGTCCCGCCCTTCACGGTGGCGTCGTTCGCGACGATCATCAGCTCCCGGCCGCTCACCCGGCCGACGCCGCAGACGATGCCCGCGCCCGGGGCCTGGCCGTCGTAGAGGCCGAGGCCGGCGAGCGCGCCGATCTCCAGGAAGGGCGTGCCCGGGTCGAGCAGCCGCTCGATGCGCTCGCGGACGAGCAGCTTGCCCTGCTCGCGGTGGCGCCGCAGCGCCTCCTCGCCGCCGCCGCGGCGCACCGAGGCCAGCCGCTCGCGCAACTGCGCGACCAGCGCGTCCATGGCGGCCGCGTTCTCCTGGAACTCCCCCGAGAGGGTGTCGAGGCGCGACTCGAGGGTGGACATGGCAGGCGGGTCAGTCGCCGAGGCAGATGCCGAGCTCGCGCGCGGTCAGCACGCTGTCGCAGTCGAGCGGCACGACCTTCATCCGCTCGCAGGCGTCCGCGAGCGGGACGTAGCGCACGGTCGGCGGATCGAGCGCCACCATCACGCCCGTCTTGCCGGCGGCCAGCGCGCGCACGGCGGCGGCGCCGAAGCGCAGCGAGATCAGCCGGTCGAAGGTGGTGGGCGTGCCGCCGCGCAGCAGGTGGCCGAGCACCACGTGCCGGGTGTCGCGCCCCGTCAGCGCCTTGATCTCCTCGGCCACCCGCTCGGCGACGCCGCCGAGCCGCTCCGCCGAGCCCGCCTTCTTCTCGACCACCGAGTAGCCGCCGCCCTTCGGCCGCGCCCCCTCGGCCACCACCACGATCGCGAAGCCGTGCCCGGAGGAGAAGCGCTCGGCGATCTTGTCGGCGACGCTCTTGAGATCGTAGGGGATCTCCGGGATCAGGATCACGTCGGCGGTGCCCGAGACGCCGGCGTTGAGCGCGATCCAGCCGGCGTAGCGGCCCATCACCTCGACCACCATCACGCGCCGGTGCGAGGCCGCGGTCGTGTGCAGGCGGTCGATGCACTCGGTGGCGAAGGAGACGGCCGTGTCGAAGCCGAAGGTCACGACCGTGCGGCTGAGGTCGTTGTCGATGGTCTTCGGCACGCCGACGATGCGCACGCCCTTCGCGTGCAGGGCGTTCGCGATCGTCAGCGAGCCGTCGCCGCCCACCGCCACCACGGCGTCGATGCCGTTCGCCTCGAGCGCGCGCGCCAGCTCGCCGGTGCGGTCGACCTCCTTCACGCTGCCGTCGGGCTGCGTCACCGGGAACTTCAGCGGGCTGCCGGAGTTCGTGGTGCCGATGATCGTGCCGCCGAGGTGGGTGATGCCGCGCACCCGCTCCGGCGTCAGCGCGATCAGGCCGCCGTCGCGGTACTGGTCCGGGAGCAGCACGCCGTTGTAGCCGTCGCGGATGCCGACGACCTCCCAGCCGCGGTTGTGCGCGCCGAGCACGACCGCGCGGATCACGGCGTTGAGGCCCGGGGCGTCACCGCCGCCGGTGCTGATCCCGATCCGACGGATGCTGGCACGGCGCGCGGATTTCGCCATCGCTGACCTCCCGGGGGACGGCGGCGATTATATGCCGCCGTGTTACCTGGCCTTCAGCTCCGGCGGCAGGTCGTCCTCGCCGGCCTCGACGGCGGAGGCGGCGACGCTCTTGCGCAGGGGCGCCTTGGCCCACGCGGCCAGCTGCGGGCCGAGCCAGGCGGCCTCTACCGGCGTTCCGAGGCCGTCGAGCGCGAGCTCCTTCGGCTTCTTCGCCCCCTCGACGCGAAAGCGGACGAGCGTCGCCCAGGTGCCGGGTGAGCCGCTCGGCGCCGAGGAGCCCGGCGGCGACCACTGCTGGAAGATCTCCTCGATCGCGGCGCGCGGGACGCGCCGGGACCGCGCGCCGAACAGCGCGCGCCGGCTGAAGTCGAGCGCGTCGCCCTCGAGGACGTACCGGCTCTGCGCGCGCAGCGCCAGGTCCAGGCAGTGCGCGCCGAAGACCATGCCGGCGACGGGCAGCAGCAGGAAGACGACGCCAGGCCCGGTCAGCTCGCCCTCGCTCAGCCAGCGCACCAGGACCGAGGCGCAGTAGGCGAAGGCCACGGCGCCCGCCACGAGGAGGAAGTAGAAGCCCTTGCCGCTGCGGACCGCGTAGGTCAGCACGCGGCCGGAGACCTCGGTCGAGGCGGTCCAGAACTGCGGGGGCGCGGCGCCGGGGTCGGGGTCGGTCATGTCGGGCGGCTCCAGTCCTCGCGGTGCGCGGTGTGCCGGCTACAGGATCGTACGCTTGCGGAACGAGCGGGCGCCGACGAAGGCGAACAGGCCCAGGTAGCCGAGCAGGCCCGCGACGAGCAGCGGCCAGGGCATGTGCGGCGCCGCGGGCGTCACGGCCAGGCGCATCGCCTCGCTGACGAAGGTGAGCGGGTTGAGCAGGAACAGGTACTGCGCCGGGCCGATCAGCCCGAGCCGCTCCCAGGGGTAGTAGGTGCAGCCGAACAGCATCATCGGCCCGAGCACGACCGCGAAGAGCAGGCCACTGAAGCGCGGGGGCACCTTCGTCCCGAGCGTGAGGCCGAAGGCGGCCGAGAGCAGGCCGCACAGCGCGACGAGCGGCAGCAGCAGCGGCCAGTCCGGCCGCACCTCGCCGACGCCGACCTGGTGCATCAGGAGGATCATCGCCGGGCCGGAGACGAGGCCGGCGGCCGCGGCGTGGATCGCGCCCGCCACGATGCGCTCGAGCGAGACGTAGTCGACGCCGATCGGGGCCAGCAGCCGCTCGTCCACCTCGCGCGTGCCCGAGAGGTCCTGCACCAGCGGGATCAGCACGCCCTGCACGCCCGCCATCAGGATCGCGATCGCCATCAGGCCGGGGACCATCACCGTGCCGAAGCCGGGCGCGACCAGGCCCAGCCGCGGCAGGATGTTGCCGAAGACCAGGATCACCAGGATCGGCTGGGTGAGCGCCGAGAGCAGCAGCGGCAGGGCGTGGCGGCCGGTCACGACCAGGTCGCGGCGCAGCAGCGCGAGGAAGGCGGTCATTCGCGCAGCCCCCGTCCCGTGAGGTGGATGTAGACGTCCTCGAGGCTCGGCTGCGAGAGGCTGACGTGGTGCAGGTCGGCCCCGCCCTCGCGCACCTCGCGCAGCACGCGGTCGAGCAGGCCGTCGGCGGGGTCGACGAACAGCCGCAGCCGCTCGAGCGAATCGCCCTCCCGGCCGTCGTCGACCGCCTCGAGGTTCGACACCCCGGCGAGCGCGCGCAGCCGGGGCGCGATCGGCTGCGGCGCCCGCAGCCACAGGTCGAGCACCTGGCCGCCGGGCAGCGACTTCTTGAGCGCCGCGGGGGTGTCGAGCGTGAGGATGCGGCCGTGGTCGACGATCGCCAGGCGGTCGCACAGGCGGTCCGCTTCCTCCATGTAGTGCGTCGTGAGGATGAAGGTGGTCCCGCGCTGGTGCAACGAGCGCAGGGTCTGCCACAGCAGCCGCCGCGCCTGCGGGTCGAGGCCGGTCGTCGGCTCGTCGAGCAGCACGACCTTCGGGTCGTGCATCAGCGCCCGCGCGATCATCACCCGCTGCTGCTGCCCGCCCGAGAGCGTCGTCGGCTTCGCGCCGGCCTTGTCGGCCACCTGCAACTCCTCGAGCAGGCGGTCGGCGCGCGTCTCGCGCTCGGCGGCGGGCAGGCCGAAGTAGCGGCCGTGGTACGTGAGCAGCTCGCGCACCGTCAGCTCGCGGTCGAGGTTGCGGGTCTGCGGCACCACCGCGATCCGCCGCTTGGCCGCGGCGGTGTCGCGCACGACGTCGACGCCGTCCACCACGATCGTGCCCGAGGTCGGGCGCACGAGCGTGCTGATGCAGCCGATCGTCGTGCTCTTGCCCGCCCCGTTCGGCCCCAGCAGGCCGAAGAACT
>JBGASI010000696.1:0-2031 GCA_044229815.1 Vicinamibacteria bacterium
CTGTTCGCCACGCTCTTCCCGATCCCCGACACCCGGAGGACTTCATGACCCGTCGCTCCCTGTTCGCCTTCGTGGCCGGGCTCGCGCTGACCGTGGCGCTCGGCTGGCTCGGCCTGCCCCACCTGCTGTACGCCCGGGTCGAACAGCCCCTGCGCTTCAGCCACAAGACCCACACCTCGGACAAGACGGGCTTCGCCTGCAAGGACTGCCACCCGCTCGGCGCGGACGGCCGTTTCGCCGGCATCCCGCGGACCGAGACCTGCGCCGGCTGCCACGCGGAGCCCCAGGGGCGAACGGACGACGAGAAGCGGCTCGTCGAGGAATACGTCAAGCCGAACCGCGAGATCCCCTGGCAGGTGTACGCCCGACAGCCCGAGAACGTGTACTTCCCGCACGCGCCGCACGTCGCCCGCGCCGGCATCGCCTGCGAGCGCTGCCACGGGCCCCACGGCTCGAGCGACACGCTGCGCCCGTTCGAGCTCAACCGCATCAGCGGCTACAGCCGCGACATCTGGGGCCCGTCGCTCTCGCGGCTGCGCCGCCAGCCCTGGCAGGGCATGAAGATGAGCGACTGCGAGTCCTGCCACGCCGAGCGTGGCCGGGCCCGCACGGCCTGCCTCTCCTGCCACAAGTAGGGACCGGGAGCCTTCAGCCATGACCCTCCAGCGACGCGACCTGCTCTTCGGCCTCGGCGGCGGTTTCGCCGGCCTCGCCCTCACGCCCGTGCCGTGGAAGCTGCTCGACGACGTCTCGATCTGGACCCAGCACCGGCGCGCGCTGGCGGTCCCGGCCCGCGGCCCCGTGGTGTTCAAGGCTGCCGCCTGCACCCTGTGCCCCGGCGGCTGCGCCCTGCGCGTGCGCTGCGTCGGCCCGCGGCCCGTGTCGATCGCGGGCGAGCCCCGGCACCCGCTCGGCGGCGGGGCCTGCGCGCTCGGCCTCACGCTGCACCACCTCGCCTATCACCCGCTGCGCCTCGCGGCGCCGGCGCGCCGCGTCGACGGCAGGCTCGAGCCGGTGGCGCTCGAGGCCGCGCTGGCGACCATCGCCTCCGCGGTCGCGGCGGCGAACCGCGCGGGGCAGTCGGTGATGGTGGTCGACCGTCGCCCGGGCCGCGTCGTCTCCGAGGCCTGGCGCGAGCTGCTCTCCGCCCCGGCGAGCGGCGTCTACGCGACGGTGCCCGGCGAGGAGGGCGCGCTGGCGGCGGCCGGCCAGGCGACCCCGCTTGGGATCGACCTCGAGCGCACGCGCACGCTCCTCAGCTTCGGCGCGCCCGTGCTCGAGGGCTGGGGTCGGCCCGGCCGCATGCTCGCCGCGCGCGCGGGCCTGCGCGTCGTCCAGGTCGACAGCTGGCGTTCGCCGAGCGCCGCGCTCGCGGACGAGTGGCTGCCGGTGGCGCCGGGCGCCGAGGGCGTCCTCGCGCTGGCGCTCGCGCACGCGCTGCTGCGGTCCGACGACTCGCGTGCCCCGGAGCCGGTCCGGAGGGCGCTCGCCGCCTTCGCGCCGGCGCAGGCGGCGCAGCGGATCGGGATCGCGCCGGAGCGGATCGCCTCGCTCGCGCGCACGCTGGCGGCGGGCGTGCCGGCGGTAGCCGTCGGCGGCGGCGAGGCCGGCGCCGGTCCGCTGGCGCCCGACAGCGAGCGCGCCATCGCGCTGCTGAACGTCGTGCTGGGCGGCGTCGGGCGCGAAGGCGGGATCCTCGGCCGGCGCCCGGTCCCCGAGCCGACCGGCGCCACGACCGCGACGCTCGCCGCCCTCGCCGAGGTGCCCGCGGGCTCGGTGCGCGTGGCTTTGCTCGACGCGGCCGACGACGGTCGAGCCCTGCCGTGGCCGCTCGTCGCCCGGACGCTCGCGAAGGACGCGCTCGTCGTCAGCCTCTCGCCCTTCGACGGCGCGCTGGCCCGCCACGCGGGGCTCGTGGTGCCGGCGCCCGCGCCGCTCGAGGGCCTCGAGGAGGTCCTGCCGACGGCGGACGCCGTCGCCGGCAGCGACTCGCTCAGCCAGCCGCTGCTGCAGCCGCCGCCGGGCGCGACC
>JBGASI010000697.1:0-3402 GCA_044229815.1 Vicinamibacteria bacterium
TGCTGATCGACCTGATGGAGCGCGGCTTCGTCACCGGCATCGCGCTCAACGGGGCCGGCCTCGTCCACGACTTCGAGCTGGCGGTGGCCGGTCAGACCTCCGAGGACGTGGCCGCGGGGCTCGGCGCCGGCGCTTTCGGCATGGCCCGTGAGACCGGCGAGGAGGTCAACCGCGCCATCGTCGAGGGCGACCGCGACGGCCTGGGCGCGGGCGCCGCGCTGGGCCGCTACCTCGCCGCGCGCCGGCCGCGCCCCGCCCACCTCGCGCAGAGCCTGTTCGCCGCGGCCTGGCGGCTCGGGATCCCCGCGACAGTCCACGTCGCGTTCGGCACCGACATCGTCCACGTCCACCCGGCCTGCGACCCCGGGGCGCTCGGCCGCGCCAGCCACCTCGACTTCCGGCTGTTCGCCGGCGAGGTGGCCTGCCTCTCCGGCGGCGTCTACCTCAACGTGGGCTCCGCCGTGGTGCTGCCGGAGGTCTTCCTGAAGGCCGTCACGCTCGCGCGCAACCTCGGCCACCGGGTCGAGGGTTTCACCACCGCGAACCTCGACTTCCTCCAGGGCTACCGCCCGGGCGTGAACGTCGTGGAGCGGCCGGTCGCCGGCACGGGCCGCGGCTACCGGCTGACGGGCCACCACGAGCTGCTGGTGCCGCTGCTCGCCGCCGCGCTCGTCGAGGCCGAGGGCCCGCCGCGGAGGCGGCGATGAACGACAGCGGCAGCCTGGCCGAGCGCGACTTCGCGGAGGTCGTGAAGGACCTCAGCCAGCGCCGTTTCTCCGGCCGGCTGCTGCTCGAGCGCGAGCCCGCCCGCATCGTCATCAACGCCGAGGACGGGCGGCTCGTCTTCGCCACCTCGTCCGACCCGGACGACCGGCTCGGCCCGCTGCTGCTCCGGCGCGGCGTGATCACGCTGCGGCAGATGGTCGACGCCGGCCGGGGCATGAGCGGGGGCAAGCGTTTCGGCACGGTGCTGCTGGAGCAGGGGGTCCTCGACTCGAAGGAACTCGTGCGCGGGGTCGTCGACCACACCCGCCACGTCGTGCTGGAGGCCTTTCGCTGGACGGCGGGCGAGTACCGGCTGGAGGAGGGCAAGGGCGCGGGCGAGTCGATCACCCTCAGCATCAGCACGCCCCAGCTGATCCTCGACGGCATCTCCCAGATCGAGGCCTGGAGCCGCATCGAGCGGGGCTGCGGCGGCCTCTCCGCCCTGTACGCGCCGCTGCCGGGCGCCGAGCCGCTGTTCCGCCAGCTCACGCTCGACGTCGACCAGGCGGCGCTGCTGCGCGCGGTGCGCGGCGAGCGCGAGGTCGAGGTCGAGGCCCTGTGCGCGCAGTCGGCGCTCAACCACTTCGAGGTCTGCCGCGACCTGTGGGCCTTCCGCGTGATCGGCCTCGTCCGGCGCGTCGAGCACGCGACGCCGCTCGACGACGACGGCCTCGAGTACCTGGTCTCGCCCGGGACACCCTAGGCTATCCTCACGGGCGGAGGGCCCATGCCCGAGCCGATTCAGGCCGACCTGGCGGGGAGGATCTGCGTCGTCACCGGCGCGAGCGCCGGGATCGGGCAGGCGACGGCGCTCGAGCTGGCGCGCCTCGGGGCGCGCGTGGTGATGGCCGTGCGCGACCCGGACCGCGGCGAGGCCGCGCGGCGCCGGATCCTGGGCGCGACAGGCCGCAGCGCGGTCGAGCTGGCGCTCGTGGATCTCTCGAGCCAGCGCTCGATCCGCGCCTTCGCGCGCGACCTCTCGCAGCGCCTGCCGCGCATCGACGTGCTCGTCAACAACGCGGGCATCTGGACGAACCGCCGCGCGCTCGGCCCGGACGGCATCGAGCTCACCTGGGCGACCAACGTGCTCGGCTACTTCCTCGCGACCGAGCTGCTGCGGCCGCTGCTCGAGAAAGCGGGGCGGGCGCGGGTGGTCAACGTCGCTTCCCGGCTCGCCGGCGAGCTCGACCTCGCCGACGTCGGGTTCGAGCGCCGGGCCTACGACGGCCGCAAGGCCTACGCCCAGAGCAAGCAGGCCGACCGCCTGCGCTCCACCCGGGCTTCGTCGCCACCGAGATCTTCGGCAAGGGCGGCGGGCTCGTCGGCCTCGGGGCCTCGCTGTACGCGAAGCTGTGGGCCAGGCGGCCCGAGCAGGGCGCCGACACGGTCGTCTACCTCGCGGCCAGCCCCGAGGCGGAGGGGCGCTCGGGCCTCTTCTGGGACGACCGCCAGGAGAGGCGCTGCCGCTTCCGGGGCGAGGAGCAGGAGGAGGCGCTCTTCGCCCTGTGCCAGCGGATGACCGCCGGCTCGCTCGACTGAGCGGCCCGTTCGGCTAAACTGGCCGGACCATGGCCGCCAGGCAGAGCTTCCGCGTGGGCCTCGTCCAGATGGCGATGTCCGCGCGGCCGGAGGACAACGTCGAGCGCGCGGCGGCGAAGGTGCGCGAGGCCGCGGCCCACGGCGCCGAGGTCGTCTGCCTGCCCGAGATGTACCGCACGCCCTACTTCTGCCAGAAGGAGGACCACGCGAACTTCGCGCTGGCGGAGGAGGTCCCCGGCCCGAGCACCGAGGCGCTCGGCCGCGCCGCGCGCGAGGCGGGGGCCGCCGTGGTGGTGCCGATCTTCGAGCGGCGCGCGCCGGGGGTCTTCCACAACAGCGCCGTGATCCTCGACGCGGACGGCCGGGTCGCCGGGCTCTACCGCAAGATGCACATCCCGGACGACCCCTCGTTCTACGAGAAGTTCTACTTCGCGCCGGGGGACCTCGGCTTCCGCGCTTTCGACGTGGGCCCGGGCCGGATCGGCACCCTGATCTGCTGGGACCAGTGGTACCCCGAGGGCGCGCGGCTGACCGCCCTGCGCGGCGCCTCGGTGCTGTTCTACCCGACGGCGATCGGCTGGCACCCGAGCGAGAAGGCCGAGCACGGGCGCGACCAGCGCGCGGCCTGGCAGACGATCCAGCGCTCGCACGCGATCGCCAACGGCGTCTACGTCGCGGTCGTGAACCGGGTCGGCCACGAGGTCCCGGCCGAGGGCGGCGACGGCCTCGAGTTCTGGGGCTCGTCGTTCCTGGCGGATCCCTTCGGGGTGGTGCTCGCCGAGGCCTCGACCGACGGCGAGGAGATCCTGCTCGGCGAGGTGAGCCTGCCGCGCATCGAAGAGGTGCGCACGCACTGGCCGTTCCTGCGCGACCGCCGGATCGACGCCTACGCCGGGATCGACCGGCGCGTCCTCGACGGGGAGGAGGCGAGATGGCCGCGACCCCCGCCGTCGCCCCCGAGATCGAGGGCTGGCGCATGCCCGCCGAGTGGCAGGAGCACGAGGCCACCTGGCTCGGCTGGCCGCACAACCTCTCCGACTGGCCCGGCCGCTTCGCGCCGATCCCGTGGGCGTACGGCGAGATCGTGCGCAAGCTCGC
>JBGASI010000146.1:0-13270 GCA_044229815.1 Vicinamibacteria bacterium
AGCCGGGCTGTCCCTCCAGGCGCAGCGTCACGCCGTCGACGGCGCGTCCCACCGTGCCCCGCTCGGCCGCGCCGCCGTCGCGGTCGTAGCAGATGCCCCCGCACTCGGAGGCGCCGTAGAAGCAGTGGACCGCCTGGCCGTAGGCCTCCCTGAACCCCGCGGCCGTAGCCGGGGGCAGCAGGGCGCCCGCCGACACGACGAGGCGGACGGACCGCGGCCAGGTCTCGGGCCGAGCGAGCGCGACGAGTCCCTGGAGGTAGGCCGGCACCGTGGGGACGAACGTCACGCCGGCGGCCCGTGCGACGTCGAGCGGCGCGAGAGGGCTCGACCCCTCGGGGACCGCGATCCGGCAGCCCCGGAGCAGAGCCGGCAAGGCCACGCTGGAGAAGCCGTAGGAGTGCGCCATGGGGATCGAGGCCAGGATCACGTCGTCGTCGCGCAGGCCCATCGTCGAAAAGAGGGCCGCCTCGTCGGCGCAGAGCTGCTCGGCGGAGGTGCAGACACCTCGCGGCTGGCCGGTCGACCCCGAGGTGACCTTGACGACCGGCGTCCCCGTCAGCCGGACGGCCGGGCTGCCTTCTTCCGCGGCGAGGGACTCGAGCCGCCAGTCGCCGACATCCCGGGGCCAGCCCTGGCGGCACACCAGGAGCCGTTCGGCCCCGAGCTGGCTCGCGGCGCGGCGCAGGTCGGCGTCCGGCGCCGCGGCGTCGAGCAGCAGCATCCCGAGGCCGGCGCGCCGCACGGCGAGGAGCCCCGCGAGAAAGGCCGGGCCGTTGGCGGCGGCCAGGCCGAGGAGGGAGTCGTGGGGCAGCTTGGCCTCGCCCAGCAGGCCGCAGAGCGCCCGCGCCAGGCTGTCGACGTGATCCACCGTCGCCGCGCGCGCGTGCGACGTCACGAGCGCGCGCTCCGGGCGGCGGCTGGCGAGGCTGTCGAACGCGTGGAGAATGGGATCGCGCTGCATCGTTCGTTCCAAGGAGCCGGCCGCGGGTGTCCGTAGGACGCGAAACGCCTGACGCGCGATCCCCGGCGGCGCTGTTCGAGTATACTTCGCCCGCTGGGTATTCGCGGATCCTGTAGTGCCTGTTGAACATCAAGTCGAGTCACGCCACAGGATCGCGGTGACCGGCCTCGGGGCCGTGAGCGCCTGGGGATGGGGTGTCGAGCCCCTGTCCAGCGGTCTGCGCCTCGGGGCCACGGCCATCCGGCCCTTCGCCCGCTTCGACCACTCCCGGCAGCGCACCCACGTGGCCGGCGAGGTGCCTGCCCGGGTCGAGGGGGCGGCACCACCCGCGGCGGCGTCGTCGCGGACGAGCTGGGCCGACCGTTTCGCCGTCGCGGCGGCCCTCGAGGCCGTCCGGCAGGCGGGCCTGCCCGTGCCGCTGTCCGATCCGGCGGTCGGCGTCTACTTCGCGAGCAGCACGGCCGGGCTCTACGAGTCCGAGCTCTACCTGCAGAGCCGCTGGCGGGGAGAGCGCGCCGCGCTCGGCCTCTTCGCGTCGCAGCAGCTCAACGGCCCCGGCGACGCGGTCGCGCGCGCGCTGCAGGTGACCGGTGGTGTGCGGACCGTGTCCTCCGCCTGCGCTTCGGCGGCCCTCGCGCTCGAGGCCGCGCTGCGCGACCTGCGCGACGGCGCGGTGGCGGTGGCCCTCGCCGGCGGGGCGGACTCGCTGTGCCAGGTCACCTACTCGGGTTTCAACGCGCTGCGCGCCGTCGACGAGCGTCCGTGCCGGCCGTTCCGGCAGGACCGCGGCGGCATGTCGCTCGGGGAAGGGGCGGCGGTGCTCGTGCTGGAGACCGAGGCGCACGCGCTGCGGCGCGGCGGGCGACCGCTTGCCGAGTTCAGCGGTGCCGGCTCCTCGTGCGACGCGAGCCACATGACGGCGCCCCAGCCGGAAGGAGAGGGCGCGGCCCTCGCGGTGACGCGGGCGCTGCGCGATGCGGGCATCGGGCCGGAGTCGGTCGCCTTCGTCAACGCGCACGGCACCGGTACGCCGCTGAACGACGCCGCCGAGCAGCGCGCGCTGCAGCGGGTGTTCGCCGAACGCACCCCGCGGCGCCCGCTGACCGCGACGAAGGCGTCCGTCGGCCACCTGCTGGGCGCGGCGGGCGCGCTCGAGGCCCTCGCGACGGTGCTCTGCGTCCACAGCGGCGAGCTCGACCCGACGGCGGGCGAGGGAGACCCCGACCCGGACCTGCCCGTGGACCTCGTTCGCGGCGTGCCCCGGCCGCTCGCGGGCGGGGCGGGCCTGTCCACGAACCTCGCCTTCGGCGGCGCCAACGTCGCGCTCGTCTTCGAGCGGTGGACGGCGTGAGCGAGCCCGTGGTCGTGAGCGGGCTCGGCACGGTCGGCCCTTTCGGCCTGGGCCTGGACGCCCTCCGGCTCGCGCTGCGCGACGGCGCCGCGCGCGCGTCCGAGATCGACCGCTCGGCGAGCGACCATCCCCCGGACGGGGCCCGGCTCGCGGCTCTGGTGGGGAAGGTCGACCTCGCCAGCTGGGTGAAGCCGGCCGCGGCGCGCCGCATGAGCGGCCCCTCGAAGCTGGCCGTGGCGGCGGCGCGCATGGCGCTGCGGCAGGCGGGGCTCGAGGGCGTCGACGAGGGCTGGCCGGAGACCGGGGTCGTGATGTCCACGGCCTTCGGGCCTGCCGACTTCACGGAGCGCCTCCTGCGCTCGATCTCGAGGGAGGGCCCGGAGACCGCCTCTCCCTTCTTCTTCACCGAGTCGGTCGCCAACGCCCCGGCCGCCCAGATCGCCATCGACTGCGGCGCCAGGGGGTCGAACGTGACGGTGACGCAGCGGGAGGCGGGCGCCCTGCTGGCCGTCGGCCGCGCCGCGGCCGAGGTCGGCAGCGGGCGGGCGCGGCGGGCCCTCGCGGGATCGGTGGACGAGCTGACGCCGCTCCTCCACGCGCTCCTCGACCGTTTCGGCGCCCTGGCCCGCGCCTCGCCGGGACTGGCCGAGGCCGCGCGGCCTTTCGATCGTCGGCGAAACGGCCTGCTGGCCGGCGAGGGCGCGACCGTCCTGGTGCTGGAGCGCGAGCGGGACGTCGCGAGCCGTGGCGGCCCCGTGCTCGCGCGCGTGCGCGGTGGAAGCGGCGCCTTCGATCCGACGGCGTCGCGGGTCGGCTGGGGCCGCGGCGCGAAGGGCCTCGCGACCGCCGTGGGCGCGTTGCTGGACAGGCTCGGGATCGGCGCGCAGGAGGTCCAGGCCGTCGTGTCCGGGGCGTCCGGCGCGCGGGCCGGCGACCGGCTCGAGGCCGGGGTGCTCCGGGAGGTGTTCGGGGCGGGCCGCGTGCCCCCGGTCCTGGCGCCGAAGTCGACCACCGGCGAGTACGGCGGCGGGCACCTCGCCGCGGCCGTGCTGGCCGTGCAGGGCGGGACGTTCGGTCCCACCGCGGGCTTCGCCGAGCCGGACCCGGAGCTGGACCTCAGCCCCCATGGTGGCGGCTGGCTGGCCGGCGGCCGGGTGCTCGTCTCGTCTCTGGCCGCGGGCGGGGCCGCAGCCTGGCTGGTCCTGGAGCGACCGTGACGCGCGTGGCCGTCGCCCTGCCCGCCTTCGACGCGGCGCCGACGATCGGCGACGTCGTCCTCCGCACGCTGCGCGTGATGCCGGAGCTGCTCGTCGTCGACGACGGCTCCTCCGACGCCACCGCGGCCGAGGCACGCCGCGGCGGGGCCGAGGTCGTCTCCCTGCCCTGCAACTGCGGGAAGGGGGCCGCGCTGCGCCGCGCCTTCGAGATCCTCTTCGCCCGCGGCGCCGACGCCGTGGTGACGCTCGACGCCGACGGGCAGCACATCCCCGAGGAGATCCCGAAGCTGCTCGAGCACGCCGCGCGGGCCGACCTCGTGATCGGCGGGCGCGAGCACCTCTTCGCGCAGATGAGCGCCGTCCGCCGCGCCAGCAACCGCCTCTCCTCGGCGGCCATCTCGGCGGTGGCCGGGGCTCGGCTCGGCGACGTCCAGAGCGGCTTTCGGCTGTACGGCCGCGCGCTCGTCGAGGCCACCGGTTTCCCGCGGACCACCAGCCACTACCGCCCCCTCGTCGACAGCCTGCGCATCGCGCGCGCCGTGGCCAGGGCGCGCTGGGGGAGGGCGCGATGAGCGAAGCCGTGGCCCTGGTCACGGGCGGCAGCCGAGGCATCGGCCGCGCGATCGTCGAGCGTCTGGTCGCCGACGCCTGGACCGTGGCCTTCACCTGGCGCTCCGACGAGCGCTCCGCGCGCGCGCTGGAGGAGGCCTGCCAGGGAAAGGCGCGGGCCTTCGTCCTCGACGCCCGCGACAGGGAGCGGCCGCGCGCGCTGGTGAGCGAGGTCGAAGCGACGCTCGGCCCCGTCAGCGGGCTGGTGAACAACGCGGGCATCCACCGCGAGTCGCTGCTCGCGCTCACGCCCGATGCCGACTGGGACGAGGTGCTCGACGTGAACCTGGGCTGCGTGTTCCGCTGCTGCAAGGCGGTGCTGCCCGGCATGGTGAGCCGCCGCCGCGGGGCGATCGTGAGCGTGTCCTCGCTCAGCGCGATCCACGCGCGGCCCGGCCAGGCCGCCTACGCGGCCTCGAAGGCGGGGGTGCTGGGCCTCACCCGGTCGCTCTCGCGGGAGATGGGCAAGCGCGGCATCCGCGTGAACGCGGTGCTGCCGGGCTTCGTGCCGACCGACATGACGAGCGAGCTGCCGCCCGAGGTGGTCTCCTCCCTGCGTTCCATGGAGAGCCTCAAGGCCGGCACCAGTCCCGGCGCGGTGGCGGACGCGGTGGCGTTCCTGCTCTCCGATCGAGCGGCGGCCGTGACCGGCCAGTCGCTCGTGGTCGATGCCGGCGCCACCGCCTGAGCGGCCCGCCGCCGTGGTGCAGGCTCACGCCCCGCGGGTGAGCTGGCTGCGCCGCGTCCTGGGCCCGTTCTACGTGACCGGCGTCTTCTGGTACTGGCTGCCCACGGTGGCGCCGCGGGTCCTGCCCGGCTGGGCGTTCCCTCCGACAGAGACCTTCTGCGGCGTCGTCTTCACGCTCTTCCTCCACAACATCCGCCGCGCGGTGCGCCGCAACCTGGCCGTCGTCCTGGGCCCGTGCGGCTTCTGGGAAGGCCAGCGGCGGGCGCTGCGCACGATCGTGACTTTCTCGCTCTGCTTTGGCGACCGCTACGAGCGCCTGGTGCGCGCCGGGCGCTTCCGGGTGGTCGTGGAGGGGAAGGAGCTGTGGGAGCGGGCGTCGCAGTCCGGGCGCGGGATCATCCTCGTGACCGCGCACGTCGGCGCCTGGGACGCCATGTCGCAGCTCGCCCCCGGGGGGCTCTCCCGCGCCGTCCACGTCGTGCGCGAGGAGGAGATCGACCCGGCCTCGCAGGAGTTCATCCGCCGCCTGGTGCGCGAGCAGGGCGACCCCAACTGCCACACGCACTTCGCCACCGGGGATCCCGCTGTCGGCCTGCGCCTTCGCCAGGCCCTGGAGCGCGGCGAGATCGTGGCCCTGCAGGGGGATCGGCCCCGCGCGGGCGCCCGCAGCGTCGCGGTCAAGCTCTTCGACCGGACACTGGACCTGCCCGCGGGGCCCGCGGTGCTCGCCCGGCTCACCGGCGCCGAGCTGCTGCCGGTGTTCTGCTTCCGGGAGGGCCACTACCTGTACCGGATCGTGTTCCGCCCGCCGATCCGCGTGGTGTCGGAGGTCGGGCGCGGCCGGGCCGAGGCCGAGGCGACGCGGGCCGTCGGGCGGGAGATCGAGTGGGCGATCAGGCAGCGCCCGCACCAGTGGTTCGCGCTCGGGGCGGTCTGGCGGGAGCCCGACGGGGATCGCGACCCGGCGCCGGTCGCCTAGCGGGGCGGAGCGGCCTCCAGCTTCCGCCGTTCCGCCGGGTCGTCGCGCTGGAGCAGGCCCGCGGGGACGTCCCGTACCTCGAGGGCCTGCACCTCGACCTCGGTCACCTCGCCGCCCCGCAGCTCGTCCCGCAGCGACAGCCGCCGCGGCCGGGGCGTGCGACTCCCGGCCGCCCACTCCTCGAAGGAGAGCACGGAGGCGCGGCGGCCGCTGGGCAGGTGGAACGCGGCCCACACCGGCCGCGCCGTGTCCTCGCGCACCGCGTAGAGCACGCGCGGGTACGGCAGCGCCGGCGAGACCGCGCGCAGGTCGTAGACGACGAGCCGCTGCCCGCCCTCCTCGCGCTCCTCGCTCGACGCGATCGAGTAGTCCGTGGAGTAGCGGCGGCCGAGGATGTCGTCGAGCGTGATGCTGCCTCGGAGCCGGTAGGCCCGCGGCAGCTTCACCGGCTTCGCGGACGGGGAGAGGAACCACACCCCGCTGTCGTCGTAGAGCAGGTACTTGCCCCGCTGCTTCTCGTCCAGGAAGCGCACGAGCATGCGCGCGTCGCCTGCTCTCCAGATCTCGATGCGCGTTCCCGCGGCGCCGCGCAGCGCGATCGAGACCTCGGCCCGGAACGACGCGGGCGTCCCGGCCCCGACGTCGGCCCGCTGCAGCAGGGCCAGGCGATCGGCCCCCGGCGCGGCAAGCCCGAGCAGCAGGACGAGGACGAGCGGACTCACGAGACCCTCACTTCCCCTGGCCCTCGACCGACACGCCCAGGGAGAAGGTCCAGCGCCCGAAGCGGCCCTGTGTCGTCGTCGTCGAGAGCTGGACGGCCTCGCCCGGGGGCGCGACCGCCTGTGGCAGGTCGCCCGTCCCCCAGGCGTAGCCGAGGCCGAGCGCCAGGCGCGAGCGGCCCGCCGCCCAGGCGAAGCCCGCCGTGCAGTCGAGGAGGTCCCACGCCGCGAGCGTCTCCGACCCGGGCCGCCAGCTCGAGCCGTTGCGCGCGGCGCCGCCGTACACGGTGAGCCGCTCGCCGAGCTGGCGCTCGACCCCCACGCCGAGGTTCAGCACCTCGGCCGCCGCGCCGCCGAAGTCGAGTGGTACCGTCCGCTCGCTGCCCGCCAACGGCGCCGGCGCGGGCGCCAGGATGTCGTAGGGGGCGACTGCCCCGAACCACTCGAGCGTCGTGTGGAGCGCCGTGCGGCGGCCGCGCCACGTGGCGCCTCCGGCCACCGACCAGGGCGAGTGGAAACGGGCGGCGAGGTTGCGCTGGGTGCTCGCCGAGAGGAGGGTCCCGGGCGCCTGGCCCGCGGCGCTGGCGTTGAACACCACTTTGCCCTTGTCGTAGATCCCGATGCCCGGGGTCGTCACCGTCACCCCGAGCTCGAGGCTGCCGGGGCGCCAGGCGACGCCCAGCTTGGCGAGCGCGCGGCCGTGGTTGTACTCGTGTTCCCCGGCCGTGAAGGCGGCCGTCACGCCGTCGGCGCTGGAGGACTCGAGAGCCAGGGACCGGCGGCTGCGCTGCGCGCGATAGGCCAGGAAGGGGGTGACGCCGAACGAGAGGCCCGGCCTCACGCGGCGCGACCAGGTGCCCCCGACCCAGTACTCGACGACGCGCTCGCGCACGCGGCCGAAGCCGGCCGAGGCCTCGGCGACGGCGCCCGACACGCGCGCGTCGCTGTAGCCCAGGTCCCAGTCGGTGTCGTGACGGGAGAGGAAGGCGAAGGCGAACTGGTCCCGCTGCCCGTCGCTCCGGCCTACGTGCGCCGCGATCAGCGCGGGCACCGTGTCGAACACCGTGCTGTCGAAGTCCAGGTGCGCCCCGGCGGCGTCGGGCGCCTCGATCCTGGCGAGCTCGATCGAGGTGAGGCCGAAGACGAAGCGGGGCTCCTCGATCAGCGCGAGCGCGCCCGGGTTGTAGTAGACCGCCGACAGGTCGCTGACGCCTCCGACCAGCGTGCCTTCCGTGAGCTGGCCGATCGGCCCATAGCCGTACGTCCAGTAGTGGGCGTCCTGCGCGCCGCAGAGTGCACGCCCGGCGAGCAGCAGCGCGACGGCGAGGGCGGGCGGGCGCAGCGCCGCGAGGCGGCCGGGGCGGTGTCGCGGTCGTGCGGCGGTCGGGGCGGCCATTCCGGTGTCTCCTTGGCCCTCTCCGGCAACGCGGGCCTTCGAGGATACTCGCACGGCTCAGGCCAGGCGGACCTCGATCCCGTGGCTGCGCAGCCGGGCCTGGTGAGCCGGCGCCAGGCCCGAGTCGGAGACCACGACGTCGGCCACCGCGAGCGGCGCCACCGGCATCATCGCCGCGTGGCCGAACTTGGTGTGGTCCGCGACGATCACGACCTTGCGCGAGACCTCGATCATCTTCCGCTCGGAACCGACGACCAGGGGGTTGTTGTTGCTGAAGCCTTTCTCGGTGATGCCGCCGATGCCCATCACCACCACGTCGGCGGCCAGCTCGCCCAGCATCTGCTCGCAGACGGGTCCCAGCATCACGCCCCACTGGCGGTCCAGGTAGCCGCCGGTGAGCGTCACGTCCACGCGCCGCGCGTCCTTGAGCACGTCGGCGATCGGCAGCGAGTTCGTCACGACGCGCAGCGCGCGCCCGACCAGCTCCGCCGCGACCGCGGCCGCCGTCGAGCCGCCGTCGAGCAGCAGGGTCTGGCCGTCCTCGACGAGCGACGCCGTCAGCCGGGCGATCCGGCGCTTCTCCTCCAGCATCCGGCGGCTGTGGGAGGCGAAGTCGGCGCGGGGCGGCCGCGAGCGCTCGCACAGCGCGCCCCCGTGCACCCGGCGCAGCACGCCGTCAGCCTCGAGCGCGATCAGGTCGCGCCGCACGGTCGACTCCGAGCTCGCCAGCTCGCGGCACAGCGAGCCGAGGTCGACGAACTCGCGGCCCTCGAGCAGCTCGCGGATGCGCAGGCGCCGGGCGGTGGCCTTGAGGCTCATCGGCCGGGTTCCGCCGAGGATGGCCGGGCGAGCGCCCGCCACCGTTCGCAGGCCTCTTCGGGCACGCCGCCGGCGCGCGGCTCGTAGCGGACGAGCTCGAAGGACCGGCCGACGAGGTCCCGGCCCTCGGCGAGCGAGGCGAGCCGGCCGCTCGCGATCGCCTGCATCACGATGCTGCCGGCCGCCGTGGCCTCCACGGGGCCCGCGAGCACGACACGGCCGGTGGCGTCGGCGGTGAGCTGGCACAGCAGGCTGTTGCGCGCGCCGCCGCCCACGACGTGCAGCGGCTCGAGCCGGCGCCCGAGGAGGGCGTCCATCTCCTCGAGCGCGAAGCGGTACTTCAGCGCGAGGCTGTCGAGCGCGCAGCGCACGATCTCGCCCTTGCCCTCGGGCACCGGCTGGCCCGTGCGCCGGCAGTAGTCACGGATGCGCCCGGGCATGTCGCCGGGCGGGCCGAACACCGGGTCGTCCGCGTCGATCAGCGAGCGAGCGGCCGGGGCCTCGGCGGCCAGGCGGGCCAGCGCGTCGTAGGAGTCGAGGCTGCCTCCCCGGCCCCAGGCGCGCCGGCACTCCTGGACGATCCACAGCCCCGCGAGGTTCCTGAGGAAACGCGTCGTTCCCGCGACGCCGGCCTCGTTGGTGAAGCCCCCCGCGAAGCTGCGCGCGTCGATCGACGGCGCGGGCAGCTCCGTCCCCAGCAGCGACCAGGTGCCGGAGCTGAGGTAGGCGAAGCCCGAGCCCCGCGCCGGGACCGCGGCCATCGCGAGCGCCGTGTCGTGGCCGCCGGCGGCGATCACCGGGATCCGGCCGATACCGGCCTCGTCGGCGAGGCCGGGCAGCAGGTCTCCCACGACGGTGCCCGGCGGCACGATCTCGCCGAAGATCCGCGTCGGCAGCCCCAGCTGCTCCAGCAGGTCGACGGCCCAGGTGCCGGTGCGGATGTCGAGGCACTGCGAGGTGCTGGCGACGGTCAGCTCGTTGGTCGCGCGGCCGCTCAGCCAGTAGGTGAACAGGTCGGGCATCATCAGCAGCCGGTCGGCCGCCTCGAGCGCGCCGGCGCGCCGCTGCTTCAGGCCGAAGAGCTGGTAGAGCGTGTTGATCGGCATGAAGCCCGTGCCCGTGCGCCGGAACAGCTCCTGGCGGCCGACCTGACGGGAGACGGGCTCCACGGCGCGCTCGGAGAAGCCGTCACGGTAGTGGTACGGGTTGCCGAGCAGGGCGCCCTCGCGGTCCACGAGCGCGAAGTCGACGCCCCAGGTGTCGACGGCGACGCCGGCCAGCTCGCCGTCAGCCTGCCGCGCTGCGGCCGCCAGCCCGAGCTGGATCTCGCTCAGGATGCGCAGGGCGTCCGTGTGCAGGCCGTCCGGCAGCCGCACGGGCCGGCTGTCGAAGCGGTGCGCCTCGCGCAGCGCGATCGTCTCGCCGTCGTAGCGGCCGCGCTTGACGCGGCCGCTCTCGGCGCCGAGGTCGACCGACAGGTAGTGGACGCCCTGGGCCATGGTGCCTCCGCTGCGGCGCCGGCCGGGCGCGCTAGTCGCCGTACAGCGAGCCGAAGTTCGCGCAGGCCCGGAAGTCCGCCCCGAGCGGGTCGTGCGCGCCGAACGTGGTCCAGGCGCTGGGCCGGAAGATGGCCTCCTCCGCCACGTTGTGCATGTAGACGGGGATCCGCAGCATCGACGCCAGCGTGATCAGGTCGGCGCCCACGTGGCCGAAGCTGATGGCGCCGTGGTTCGCGCCCCAGCTGTTCATGACCGTGTAGACGTCGCGGAACGGGCCGCTGCCGGTCAGGCGCGGCGCGAACCAGTGGGTCGGCCAGCTCGGATCGGTGCGCTCGTTGAGGGCCGCGTGCACCGCGGCGGGCAGGTCCACCGTCCAGCCCTCGGCGATCTGCAGCACGGGCCCCTGGCCCTCGACCAGGTTCACGCGCGCCATCGTCATCGGCATGCCGCCCACCGTCAGGAACTGCGAGGAGAAGCCGCCGCCGCGGAAGTAGCCGGTGACGGCCGGGTGCCAGGTCGTGGCGGCCAGGCAGCGTTCGGCCTCCTGCGACGTGATCTCCCAGAACGGCTTCATGGCCGGCTGGCCGTCGCGCAGCTGGCAGCCCGTGGCGTCGAGCGTCGCCGCGCCCGAGTTGATCAGGTGGATGATCCCGCCGGCGGCGCGGCCGGCGAGCCGGTGCCCGGTGACGCGCTCGACCGAGGCGGGGCTCCAGTAGGTGCGCACGTCGGCGAAGATCTGGGCGGTGTTCGTGAGCAGGTGGCCCATCAGCATCGTGACGCCGTTGAGGCTGTCGTTCTCGGTGGCGAAGACGTAGGCCTCGCGGATGCCGTTCCAGTCGAAGGACGAGTTGAGGATCGCCTCCATGAAGTCGCCGTTGGGGAAGTGGTCGGTCCAGTGCCGCTGTCCCTGGAAGCCGCCCAGGATCGCGTTGCGGCCGAGCGCTTCCTCGCCGAAGCCCGCCTCCGCCAGGCGCGGGTTGCCGACCATCAGGTCGCGGGCGACGAGCGCCATCTTGACCGACATTTCCCAGTCGGCGTCCTTCTGCGCGCGCGTGCGCTGCGCCTGCGGCGGGTTGAAGTCGCGACCCTCCTTGCAGCGCGCCTTGACCCAGGCGAGGGCGCGCGTCAGCTCGTCGGCGTCGTAGATCCGCTCGTCGACGCGGCGGACGATCTCCGTCATGTCGACGGCCTCGACGCGCATGCCGAGGTAGTCCTCGAAGAAGTCGCTGTCCACGATCGAGCCGGCGATGCCCATCGAGGTGCCGCCCAGCGAGAGGTAGGACTTCCCGCGCATCGTGGCCACGGCGAGGCCGGCGGAGGCGAAGCGCAGCAGCTTCTCCGCGACGTCGGGCGGGATGCTGGTGTCGCCGCGGTCCTGGACGTCGCGGCCGTAGATGCCGAAGGCGGGCAGGCCCTTCTGGTTGTGGGCGGCCAGCACGGCCGCGAGGTAGACGGCGCCGGGGCGCTCGGTGCCGTTGAAGCCCCAGACGGCCTTGGGCCGCAGCGGGTCCATGTCCATCGTCTCGGCGCCGTAGCACCAGCAGGGGGTGACGGTGATCGTGAGGCCCACGGCCTCGCGGTCGAAGAGGGCGGCGCACTGGGCGGCCTCGGCGACCCCGCCGATGCAGGAGGGCGGCACCACGCACTCGACGGGCAGGCCGTTCGAGTGGCGCAGCGTCGAGCCGAGCAGCGCGGCGACGGACGCCGCCATGTCCAGCGTCTGGCGCTCGAGCGACTCGCGCACCCCGCGTTGCCGGCCGTCGATCGCGGGCCGGATGCCGATCCGGGGCAGCGCCCCGATCAGCCGGTTCCTGGGCGCGGTGGTCTGGAGCGTCCCTTCGCTGGTCGTCGCCATGCTCTTCCTCCCGGCACCCCGCTGGGCGCCGTCGATACTATGCCTTGGCCGTGCCCGCGAGCGCGGCCATCACCGCGTCCGTGACGGCCCGGACGATGGCCTCGACGTCGTTCGTCCCCGTCGCCGGGGCGGGCGCGCTGCACGTGTGGGGCCGCAGGGCGATCGTGCCCGGCAGCTCGGGCAGGTCGCACAGCTGGCACTCCTGCAGGCCGTGCCGCGCGTCGGGCAGGCCCAGCCGCTTCTTGATCGCGAGCAGGTCCGCCGTCTTGTCGGCCGGGATGTGGGTCAGCGGGGCGCCCAGCTGCGCCGCCAGCATCAGCGTGTGGCAGTAGGTGTCGACCACCTCCGCGTACCACTCGGCGTGGGTGACGGTGTCGGCCCAGCAGGCGATCCCGTGGTTGGCGAGCAGGATGGTGTTGTGGTCCTTGACGTAGGGCAGCACCGCCTCGGCGAAGGCCTGGGTGCCGGGCGTCTGGTAGGGGGCGAGGGCCACGCGGCCGATGAACACCTCGGACTCCGGGATCACGCAGGTGGGCGGGACCCGCCCGGTGATCGCGTAGGCCGTGGCGTGCGGCGGGTGGCAGTGCACGACCGCCTTCGCCTCCGGCACCGCCTTGTAGATCTCGAGGTGCATCAGGATCTCGCTCGTGCGCGGCCGGCAGCCGGCGAGCTGCGTGCCCTCCATGTCGACCAGGCACAGGTCCTCGGGCGTCAGGTCCGCCTTGCTGACGAGCGTCGGCGTGCACAGCACGGCGTTCGGGCCGAGGCGGTAGGAGATGTTCCCGCCGTTGCCGTCGACGTAGGCGCGCTGCCAGAGCTTGCGGCCGACCGCGACGATCTCGGCCTTGAAGGCCTCGGCCTCCGACGAGTGGAAGAGCCGATCCGGGTCGCTCGCGGGCGTCTGGCCCGCCTTGGGACAGCAGGCGCAGGACTGGTGGCTGCCGCGCCGGCCGCACGACCCGGCCGCCTGGCCGCCGGCAGCCGGCGCTGCGCCGGCGACAGGCGTCGCGCCCCCGCCGGTCTGCGTGGCCGCGGTGAGCAGCGCGAGGCCCGCCTTGCGCAGCGCGTCGCGCGCGGCAGGCGTCACGATCGTCTTCGCGCCGATGCGCAGCTCGCGCGCGCCGGCGCGCGCGGCGGCCTCCACGTCGCGCACGCTGACGAGCGCCCTGCCGGTCAG
>JBGASI010000147.1:0-9358 GCA_044229815.1 Vicinamibacteria bacterium
GCCCAGGAAGCCGGGGATGTTCACGCCCCGCATCTCCTCCCCTTCCAGCTCGGAGCTCAGGCCGACGAAGACGACCGCGACGTCGGAGCCCCTCGCGAGGGCCTCGGCTTCGGCGAGCGCGGCGTCCGCGGGCGGCGTCCAGGCGAGCTGGATGGTGCCGCCCACGCCCGTCTGCCGGTACTCGACCCGCAGGGCGTACTTCCGACCGGCCTCGAGAGCCAGCCGCACGCGCACGGGCCGCCGCGGTCCGGGCGCCGCCTGGGTCGAGGTCGCCTGGGTGGAGGGACCGCCGCCGACGGTGAGCTCCTTGTCGTCGAGGAACAGGCGGGCCGTGGCCGTCCAGTTCCACATGCCTGTGCGCACGGTCACCTCGTACTCGCCGCTCGCGGGCGGCGTCAGCGTGGCCGTCCAGCGCAACGAGTACTTCTCGTGACCGACGGCCGCGACCACGGCGGGCTCCTCCATCCCCATGTCGAAGTACGGCCGCGGCTCGCTCCGGCGGAGCTTGGGCTCTCCCTGGAGGTCGGGGTTGTCGAAGTACTCGACGAGAACTCCGGGCGCCCTGCCGTCGGGCGACGCCAGGAAGGTCGACGGAACGAGCGCGGGGGTGGCGGCCGTGTAGGTAGCGCCGAGCGCGTAGCGCACCTCGGCGGCCGGGAACCGGCGCGCGATCCCCTCGAGCGGGGTCACCTGTCGGGAAGAGATGCCGTTGTAGTTCCCAAGGAGAGCCACGGGGTCGGCCGCCGCGGGGCCGACGACCGCGATCTTCGTCACGGACGAACTCAGGGGCAGGACGTGGCCCTCGTTCTTCAGCAGGACGATCGCCTTCCTCTCCGCGTCTGTCGCCGCCTGCCGGTGCGCGGCCGAGTCGTTCTCGGTGATCAGGATCTTCGAATAGGGGACGCGCTCCGGGGGATCGAACATGCCGAGCCGGACCCGTGCCGTGAACAGGCGCACGAGCGCGCGGTCGAGCTCGGCCTCCGCGAGGCGCCCGGCCCTCACTTCGTCGGGCAGCGTCTTGTACTCGGTGCCGCAGGTGAGATCCGTGCCCGCCTTGACGGCGGCCACCGCCGCGCCACCGAGCGTCGGCGCGAACCGGTGCCCGCCGTGGATGTCGCCGACCGCGCCGCAGTCGCTCACGACGTAGCCCCGGAAGCCCCACTCGTCCCGCAGCCGCTTCTGGAGCAGGTCCGCGCTGGCGCAGCCGGGCGTCCCGTTCACCGCGTTGTAGACGCACATGATCGAGTCGGCTCGGCCCTCGACGACGGCCGCGCGAAAAGCCGGCAGGTACGTCTCGACGAGGTCGGTCTCGCTCACCTTCGCGTCGAAGCCGTGGCGGGCCGGCTCCGGGCCGCTGTGCACCGCGTAGTGCTTCGGCGTCGAGACGACCTTCAGATAGCGGGGGTCGTCGCCCTGCATTCCCCTGACGAACGCGACGGCCATGCGACCGCTGAGGTAGGGATCCTCTCCATAGGTCTCCTGGCCGCGTCCCCAGCGGGGATCCCGGAAGATGTTGACGTTCGGCGACCAGTAGGTCAGGCCGGCGGTGCGGCCGGGGAGCGTCGCGAGGGCCTCCGGTCCGGATGGCGCGGGACGCGTCTGCGCGTCGTTGTACTTGGCTCGCGCCTCGGTCGAGATGATGTCGGCCACCCGGTGCATGAGATCGGTATCCCAGCTCGCGGCGAGCCCGATCGCCTGCGGGAAGACCGTCGCGCGGCCCTGCGCGACGCCGTGGAGCGCCTCGTTCCACCAGTTGTAGGCGGCGACACCGAGACGCGGGATCGCGGGAGCGGTGCTCTGCATCTGGAGCACCTTCTCCTCGAGCGTCAGGCGGGACACGAGATCCGCCGCGCGCCGCTCGGGCGGCAGGCCCGGATCCAGGTAGGCCGCGCGGTCCGCTGGCTGCCCGAACGACACCGCGGCCGTGAGCCCGAGAAGGGCGATCGCGTACCGGTTGAGCTTCAAAGTGAGCCTCCTGTCTGCCATCAGTGCGCCTGCAGCGTTCCGTCGAGGGTGACCGCCGCTCCCGCCCGCGTCTCGAGCACCGCGGTTCTCCCGCCGCACCTCACCTGCGCACGCCCGCCCTGCGTGGAACGCACGACCGCGCGCTGAAGCTGGCTGTCCTTCCAGGCGAGGTCCACTTCGAAGCCTCCCCGCGCGCGCAGGCCGCTCACGCTGCCGTCCGGCCAGGCCCGCGGCAGCGCCGGCAGCAGGTCCAGCTCGCCCGCGTGGCTCTGCAGCAGCATCTCCGCGAGGCCCGCCGTGCCGCCGAAGTTGCCGTCGATCTGGAAGGGCGGGTGGTTGTCGAACAGGTTGGGCAGGGTGGACTTCGCGAGAAGCATCGTCAGGTTCTCGTGCGCCTTCTCCCCGTCGCCGAGCCGGGCGAAGTGGCTGACGATCCAGGCCCGGCTCCAGCCGGTGCCGCCGCCGCCGTTCGCGAGCCGCCGCTCGAGCGAGACGCGCGCCGCCTTCGCGAGCTCGGGCGTGCCGCGCAGCGTGATCGAGTGGCCCGGGTGGAGCGCGAAGAGGTGCGACATGTGACGGTGGCCCGGCTCGGCCTCGTCGAAGTCCTTCAGCCACTCCTGCAGCTGCCCGTGCTTGCCGATCTGGTACGGGGGCAGACGGTCGAGCGCGCCCCGGAGCCGGCCACGGAACTCCGCGTCCGCGTCGAGGACCTCGGCAGCCCGGAGGCAGTCACCGAAGAGCTCGCGGATGATCCCGAAGTCCATCGTCGCGCCCACGCAGAGGACGCCCTCGTTGCCCTTCTCGTCGACGAACGCGTTCTCGGGCGAGTGAGAGGGGTTCGTCACCAGGCGGCCCTGTTCGTCCTCGACCAGGAAGTCGAGCAGGAACTCCGAGGCCTCCTTCAGCGTGGGATACGCCTTGCGCAGGAAGGCCGTGTCGCCCGAGAAGGCGTAGTGCTCGTAGAGGTGCGTCGATAGCCAGGCCGCGCCCATCGGCCACAGCCCCCAGCGGGCGCCGTCGACGGGCGTCGCCACGCGCCACAGGTCGGTGTTGTGGTGGGCCACGAAGCCGCGCGCGCCGTAGTTCGCGCGCGCCGTCCGCCGCCCCGGCTCGCGCAGCTCCTCGATCAGGTCGAAGAGCGGCTCGTGGCACTCGGCGAGGTTCGCCACCTCGGCGGGCCAGTAGTTCATCTCGGTGTTGATGTTGATCGTGTATTTGCTGCCCCAGGCGGGGTTGACGTCGTCGTTCCAGAGGCCCTGGAGGTTCGCCGGCTGTGTGCCCGGCCGCGAGCTGGCGATCAGCAGGTAGCGCCCGTACTGGAAGTAGGTGGCCGCGAGGCCCGGGTCGACCGCTCCCGCGCGCAGCGCCGCCAGGCGCTCGTCCGTGGGCACGGCGTCGCGTTCGGCCGAGCCGAGGTCCAGGCGCACGCGTCGGAAGAGCGAGCGATGGTCCGAGACATGGCGCGCCAGCAGCTCGGCGTACGGGCGCGGCGTCTTCAGCGCGTCCGCGCACGCCGCCTCGGGGTCCCGCCCCTTGAAGCTCGTGGCCGCGACAAGGCGAAGCGTCACCGACGTGGCGTCGACGACGTGCAGTCCCTTCTCGTCGACCTCGATCCGGCCGCCGGCCGCGTCGGCCGCCACCTGCACCGCGAATGAGAGCCCTTCCCCGTACCAGCGGGCCTGCAGGCCCTGCGACAGCTGGAGATGGTCCTTCGGGTTCGAGAGGTCGCCGCGCCAGCGGCCGCCCATGCGCAGACCGCGCGGCCCCTGCGGCCGCGACGCGAACGGGTGCTTGCTGTCCAGGGTGGCCGTGAGGCTCAGCCGGCCCGGGCCCGTCGCCGTCAGGCGCACGACGATGGACTGGTCCGGCGCGCTCGAGAAGGCCTCGCGGGTGAACGTCGTCTCGCCGATCCGGTAGCGGACGACGGCCACGGCGCGGTCGAGATCCAGCTCGCGACGGTAATCGGTGGGCTGCTCGTGACCCTCCAGGACGAGGCGCAGGTCGCCGAGGGGCTGGAACGCCTGCAGGTGGCGCGGCCGGCCCATGAGCTTCTGATCGGCGAGGTCCTGCGCTTCCTGGTAGCGGCCTTCGCGGATGAGCTGGCGCACCTTCGGCAGGTACTGCAGCGCCTCGTCGTGGATCGGGTCGTAGGGCCCGCCCGACCAGAACGTGTCCTCGTTCAGCTGGATCCGCTCCGCCGGCACGCCACCGAAGACCATGCCGCCCAGGCGGCCGTTGCCGATCGGCAGGGCCTCGACCCACTCCTTCGCGGGCTGGCGATAGAAGAGGACCGGCCCGCTGGAAGCCTCCGGCGCCACGCCGGCGAACGCCTGGGGCCCCGTGAGCCCGAGGCACGCGCCCGCGAGCAGAGCCAGTCCGTGCCTCTTCATCATCACTGCTCCACCGAGATCACGGTCACCGACTTGGGTGCGAGCATCAGGGACAGCGTGCCCCCCTGGACCTTCGCGGCGATCGGCTTCGGGGCGACGGTCGTGGGCGCGCCGACCGTGTTCACGCTGTCGACCTGGGGCGCGGTCAGGGTCTCGCCGGCGGCGGACCTGGGCGTGATGCCGGCCAGGTTCGCCTCGACGGACACGGGGCGGTTGGGGTCGAGGTTCGTCACGGCCAGCCAGAGCTTCCCGGCCTTGTCCCTGGCGGCGATCGCGTCCACGCGTGGCAGGCTGAGGTCGCCCTGCGTGTAGGTCCCGGCGTCGAGGACGACCGGCACGAAGGTGGCATCCTGGAAGGGCACGTACATCCGGAACACGTGATACGTCGGCGTCAGGACCAGCTTCTCCTTGTCCGTCAGGATCATCGCCTGCAGCACGTTGACCATCTGCGCGATGTTCGCCATCCGCACCCGCTCGGCGTGACGCGCGAAGATGTGGATGTTGAGCGCCGCCAGGACGGCGTCACGCAGGCTGTTCTGCTGGGCCAGGAAGCCGGGGTTCGTGCCCGGCAGCGGCGCGTACCAGCTGCCCCACTCGTCGACGACCAGGGCGACCTTCTTCTGCGGGTCGTACTTGTCCATGATCGCCGAGTGGTTCGCGATGATGCGGTCCATCTCGAGTGTCGTCTTCAGGATCTGCGCGTACTCGGTCTCGCCGAACCCGACGGACTTGTGCGACGGGGGCCACTTCGGCACCGTGTAGTTGTGCAGCGACAGGCCGTCCATGTCCCAGCTCCACGAGCGGCCCTGCCACGCCTTCATCATGGTGTCGGTCCACTCCGTCCAGCGCGCACCGTCGCCGCCGGGACCCACGGCGATCTTCAGCATCCGCTGCGGCTCCGGCTGCTGCGCGGGGTTGAAGTTCCGGACGAAGCGGCTGTAGGCCTTGAGCTGGCTCAGGTAGTACTCCGGCGTCATGTTGCCGCCGCAGTCCCAGCTCTCGTTGCCGATGCCCAGGTAGGCGATCCGGTACGGCGCGGCGTGCCCGTTCGCGGTGCGCTCCTGCGCCAGCGTCGTCGGTTGCGCGGCGGTGAGGTACTCGAGCCACTCGGCCGCCTCCTGCGGCGTTCCGGACCCGACGTTGACCGAGAGGTAGGCCTCGCTGCCGATCTGGCCGAGGAAGTCCATGAACTCGTGCGTGCCGAAGGCGTTCGACTCCGTGACGCCGCCCCAGTTCGGATTGAGGGTCACGGCGCGCCGCGGGCCGACGCCCTTCCTCCAGTGGTACTCGTCCGCGAAACAGCCGCCGGGCCAGCGCACGTTCGGCACCTTGAGGGCCAAAAGCGCGGACACGACGTCGTTGCGAATGCCCCGTGTGTTGGGGATCGCGGAGTCGGGACCGACCCAGACGCCCTCGTAGACGCCCTGGCCGAGGTGCTCCGCGAACTGGCCGAACAGGTTGCGGTCGATCTTCGCGCCGCTCCTCGACGCATCGACGGAGAGGGCGACGCTCTCGGCGGCGGTCGCCGACGGAAGCGAGGCGGCGGCCACCAGCGTGAGGCCGAGGGCGAGCCGACGGCCGAAGGAGACGGGGCCGTGATGGCGAAGGAGCGTTTGAATCATCTGATCCTCACTTGAATGAAGGGGTCCTGGGCGCTCACACCTGGGGCGCACCCGCCGCCCCGTCCGACTTCCCCGACCAGCGCACGCGGATGGTGGTGCCCCGTCCCGGCGTGCTCTCGACCTCGAGCCGGGTCCCAAGCGCCCTCGCCCTCTCGCGCATGCCCGAGAGGCCGAAGTGGAAGCCGTGAGACGGCCTCTCGGACGGGAGGCCCTGGCCGTCATCGGACGCGGTCAACTCCACCCCGTCGCCCACGAACGCCAGCGAGACGCTCACTCGGGAGGCCTGCGCGTGCCGCACGGCGTTGGTCAGCGCCTCCTGCGCGATGCGGAAGAGGTGGTGCTCGGCGGCGACCGAGAGCCGGCGCGGCGCACCGCGGACCTCGACCTCCACCGTCGGCCTTCCGCCGGACGTCAGCTCGCCCGCGACCTCGCGAACCGCCTGCGCGATGTCGCCTCGCTCCAGCGCCTGGGAGCGAAGCTGGTTGACCGTGCGCCGGGTCTCCTCACGCGAGTACTCGACCATGTGCAGGGCGGTGTCCAGGCAGCGCGCGACCACCTCCGGGCGGCGAGCGAGGTGCTGCCGCGCCGAGTCCACCTGCAGCGCGATTCCGGCGAGGCCCTGCTCGAGCGTGTCGTGCAGCTCGCGCGACAGCCGCCGCCTCTCGCTGAGCACCGCCCGGAAACGCTGGCGCACCCGGCGCAACCGCGACGCGTGCAGCAGCGCGCCGATTCCCACGAGCGACACCGCGACCGCAGCGGCGAACCAGCCCGTCTGCCAGAACGGTGGCAGGACGCGCAGGCGCAGCCGCACGCCCTCGGTGTTCCAGACGCCGTCGTTGTTGCAGGCGCGAACGCGGAAGACGTAGTCGCCCGGCGGAATGCGGGCATAGGAGGCGGAGGTCACGGGCCCGGCCGGGCTCCAGTCGCGGTCGAGCCCTTCCAGGCGGTGGGTGTAGCGGTTCTTCTGCGGCAGGATGTAGTTGAGAGCCGCGAACGTGAACGTGACGTCGGCCTGATCGTGCGGGAGCACGAGCTCGGTCGCCTCCTCGATCGGGCCCGAGAGCGGAGAGCCCGGGCTGCCTGCCGGCGCGGCGCGGTCGGCGAGCCGGAGCCCGGTCAGCACGACCGGCGGCACACGGGTGTTCGTCTCGAAGCCCTCGGGCAGGAAGCGGGTGAGCCCGCGCGAGGTGCCGAAGTACAGCTCGCCGTCTCGCGAGCGGAACGCCGCGCCGCGGACGCAGATGCGGCTCGTCACCCCGTCCCGCTCGTCGAAAGCGAGCACGGCCGCTCCTGCCGGCGCCGCGACGGCTCCCTTCAGCCGGGCCAGCCCGCCGTTCGTGCCGACCCAGATGTTCCCCGACGCGTCCTCGGTGATGCTGACCACGTTCGGGTTCGGCAGGCCGTCGCCCTCGCCGTAGGTGGCGAGCCTGCGGCCGCCGGCGTCCAGGCAGGTCAGTCCGCGCTCCGTTCCCACCCAGACCTGGCCACGCGCGTCGACGTGGCGCGCGTCGACGAACGATCCCACGAAGGCCTCCCTGCCCGGCGTGCCGCCCTCGAAGCGTCGCAGCGTGCCGCTGCGCCGGTCGACGTGCTCGACGCGCGTCGGGTGCCCGAGGCACAGGCCGCCCCGGGGGTCGAGGGCCACCGCGAAGACGGCTCCCCGGCCGGCTCCCGGGTAGCGATCGCCCAGCGCCACGAAGCGCTCACGGCGCTCGTCGAAGAGAAACGCCCCGTCGTTCGTCGCCACCAGCAGCTCGTCGGCCCCGACGTCGAGGACGCGCCAGATGTTGTCGCTCATGGCCGAGCGCTGGCCGGCCGGCGGGTGGTAGAAGCGGACGCGGCCGTCGCGGCTGTCGATACGACACAGGCCCGCCCTCCAGAAGCCGACCCAGATGCGGCCACCGGAGGCGGCCAGCACGCTCTGAACGGAGCTCGGCACCGTGCCGGCGCCGCTTCCGGGAAGGGGCTGACGGCTCACGCGTCCCGTTCCCGGGTCGATGACGTGCAGCCCGCCGCCGTCGGTGCCCACCCAGACCCGACCGTCTTCGCCTTCGGCGACCGAGGTCACGCGCGGTTCGCCGAGGCCGTCGGGACCGGCTCGGATCGCCTCGAACCGCTGCGCCAGCGGCGAGAGCCAGCTCACGCCGAAGCCGTTGGCCCCGGCCCAGACGACACCCTGCTCGTCGCGATGCAGGGCCCAGATCGAGGCGCTGCCCAGGCTGCGCGGGTCCGCCCGGTCGGGACGCAGGTGCGTGAAGCGCTCCGAGGGGACGTCGAGGACGTCGAGGCCGCCGTTCTCGGTGCCGACGTAGACGAGCCTGTCTCCGTTGCCGGCCAACTGCACGACCTGGGCGACGCTCAACGAATCCGCGCGCCGCGGATCCGGCCGATAGCGTTTCGTCCGCCCGCTGGCGAGATCGATGCGGACGAGGCCCCCGCCGTAGCCGGCGGCCCACAGGGTCCCAGCCGGCTGCTCGAGGAAGGCGGCGAAGAAGGGCTCCTCGGCCTGGCCCTCTGGCGCGGCGGCCGGGTCGCGAACCGCGAAGCCTCGGAACGCGCCGCTCGACCGGTCGAACTGGAAGAGCCCGCTCCTCTCCGTGGCCACCCAGAAAGCGCCGCGCGAGTCCTCCAGCATCGCCATCACGCGCGGCTCGCTCCCGGCGGGCCCGATCGGGAAGGCCGTGAACGTCCTCGAGACCGGGTCGAAGAGGTCGATGCCCCGGGCGTGCCCCACCCACAGGCGTCCCGCGCGATCCTGGTGGATCGCCTGCACGTAGGACGCGCTCAACGATCCGGGCCGCCCGTCCGCCAGATAGCGGGTGAAGCGCCCCGTGCTCCGGTCCAGCACGCCAAGGCCCGCCCACCGGCCAGAGGCGGTGCCGACCCACAGGCGCCGCTCGCGGTCCTCCAGCAGGCAGGTCGGTTCGCCGAACGGCAGGCTCGCGGGGTCGCTCGGGTCGTGGTGATAGACCACGAGACGCGCGCCGTCGTAGCGGACGAGGCCACGCGCGGTCGCGAACCACATGAAGCCCTGGTGGTCCTTGATGATGGCGCGCACGTAGCTGTGAGGCAGGCCGTCCTCCACCGTCAGGTGGCTGAAGGAGGCTGAAGCGACCGCGGGCTGCGGCTGCAGGAACGCCAGGGCGCCGGCGAGCAAGAGCACGTGCCCGGTCAGCGCCATTCGGGGGCGTCCCGGGTCGGACGGGGGGTCACGGAGAAGCCGTTGCCTGGCCAGCCTGTCGTCGTCACGAGCGTCCGATTGTGGTCCGGGACGCGCCGGCCGTCACGCGTCCGCGCGGCGATGCCGGAGTATGGCCACGGCCCTACTCCGGCGCCGAACTCCGGTCATGCGCCGTCTCACTCGATGCGGACGATACCGCG
>JBGASI010000698.1:0-2018 GCA_044229815.1 Vicinamibacteria bacterium
CGGAAGATCTCGAGGTCGCGGCCGCCGGCCGAGAGCGTGGCCTTGGCGTCGAAGCTGTTCGTGGACATGCGGACTCCTGGGGTCTGGTCGGGGTCGGACGATCCTCTCACGCGGCGTCGGCCGGGAGGAGGACGAAGGGATCGCCGGAGGCGGTGGCCTCGCGGCGGAAGCGGTCGTGGGCGAGCGTGGCGAGCCGGCGCGTGCCGAGCCGGGCGGCGAGCGCGACCAGCGAGGATTCGGTGAGGCTGAGCGCCGGGCGGGCGGCCGCGATGCGCACGGTCTCGGCGAGGGCGTCGGCCCACCAGCGCACGAGGTAGGCCCCGGCGTCGAGGTCCTCGCGCAGGGCGGCGGCCGCCTCGGCGCCGCCGAGCTCGCGTGCCAGGCGGTCCATCTCCGCGAGCGCGAGCGGGGTCGTGACGAGGTCGTCGTCGAGGGCCGCGACCCAGTCGCGCACGTCGGCGTGCCGCGGGTGGGCGGACGCCATCAGCGCCACGACGACCGTCGTGTCGACGACGACCGCCACTAGCGGGTCAGCGCCTCCTCGACCTTGCGGCGCGAGGCGCCGATCACGCCGACCGCCTGCGGCCGGGGCCGGGCGGGGCGGCTCACGACACCCTTCAGCGAGCGGCGGATGAACTCCGCCTTCGTGATGCCCTCCTCGGCGGCCCGCAGCGCGAGCGCCTCGTCGAGGTCGTCCTCGAGATAGAGGCTGGTCTTCTTCACGCGACGTAGGGTATCACCCTACGTCGCGTGGATCAGACGAGGTGCGGCGCTACTTCAGCAGCGCGTCGAGCGCGGCCTTCATCGAGTCCGGGCTCGAGATGTCGATGTCGACCTTCTGGTACGGACCGCCCGTCTTGCCCATGACGAACGTCGGCGTCGAGACGATCCCGTACTGCTCGGCACCCTTCTGCGCCACGGCCTGCGGGGCCTTCGTCGAGGGCTTCTCGCGTGCGGCGTTCGCCGTCGAGACGTTCACGCCCGCGGCGCGGTAGAGCTTGTCGATGAAGGCGTCGGTGACGTAGCCCGAGTTCTCCTGGCCCTGGTTGAAGTAGAAGAGCTGCTGGTAGTTCCACTCCTTGTTCTGCTGGCCGGCCGCGGCCCCGGCGATGGCCGCCTTCTGCGAGTCCGGGCCGATGAAGGTCAGCGTGCGGGTCTCGAAGCGGACCTTCCCGGGACGGACGTAGTCGTTGATGATCACCGGGAGCGGGCCGGTGGACCACTCCTTGCAGAACGGGCACTGCAGGTCCACGAACTCGAGGACCGTCACGGGCGCCTTCGGGTCGCCCAGGGCCGACCCCTTCTGCGGGATCCCGTCCAGGAGCTCCTTCGTCTCCTTCTGCCCCGTGACCACGCCCTTCGGGCCGGAGGACTTGCCGCTGTCGCTGCTCCCGCCGGAGGCGATCAGCACGACGGCGACCGCGACGACGGCCACCGCGACGACGCTCGCGATGATGATGTTGCGCCGCTTCGAGGCGTCGGCCTGGGCCTGGCGGTTGGACTTCTTGGGGCTCTTGGAACTCATGGTGCCGGGCATTCTGGCATCCACGGGCGCGGCAGCGTGCCGGGCGGCGACATCCGCGTCCCCCGCGGCCCCGTATCGCTGACATGGAATCCGTGTGGGACTACCCGCGCCCGCCGCGCGTCGAGCCGTCCACGCGGCCCGTGCGGATCGTCCTCGGCGGGCGGGAGATCGCGCGCTCGGACCGTGCGCTGCGCGTGCTCGAGACGAGCCATCCGCCGTCGATCTACGTGCCGGCGGAGGACTTCTCGGACGGCGCGCTCCGGCCCTCGGGCGCGCGCCGGACCTTCTGCGAGTGGAAGGGCTTCGCGACCTACTGGGACGTGCACGGCGGCGAGGAGGTGCGGCCCGCGGCGGGCTGGTCGTACCCGGAGCCGGTCGCGGCGTTCGCCGCGCTGGCCGGCCACGTCGCCGTCTACCCCGGGCGGATGGCCGCCTGCTTCCTCGGCGACGAACGCGTCACCGCCCAGGACGGCGACTTCTACGGCGGCTGGAT